>JARFUL010000152.1 GCA_029289015.1 Syntrophobacteria bacterium
ACGGGACAACGTCGCGCACCCCACCATCTAGATCGAGAACCAGGTCCCGGAGTGCGACCTGGACTACGTGCCCAACAAGGCCAGAAAGATGGAGATCAACATGGCCATGAGCAACTCCTTCGGCTTCGGGGGGACCAACGCGACGCTTCTGCTCAAACGTTTCGAGACCTAGACAGGGCCGAAGGCACAGCGGCCCTGGGCAAGGGTTTGGGAGTCCAGGAGAAAAGACCCAATGAAGATAGCCCTCGGGTCAGACCACGCAGGCTTCGCGGCAAAAGAGGAGATCAAATATTTTCTGAAGGGCGAGCTGGCATCCCCCCAGGCCGCGGAGCTCTTCAGGGAGCTTGAGGTGGAGGTCATTGACCAGGGCTGCTACGACGAGTCCGCCTGCGACTTCCCCGAGTTCGCGCACAGGGTCGCCCGGGGGGTCGCGAAGGGGGAGTTCGACAGAGGCATACTGCTCTGCGGCACAGGGATAGGGATGTCCATCGCGGCCAACCGGACCAAGGGGGCGAGGGCCGCGCTCTGCTACGATCTTTTCGGCGCGAAGATGAGCCGGCTGCACAACGACGCGAACGTCTTGTGCCTCGGGGGCCGCATGACCGGCTTCGGGCTCATGAAGGAGATAGTCTATACCTGGCTTGCCACGCCCTTCGAGGGGGGCAGGCACGAGCGCAGGGCCGAACTCATAGACCGGAGCCCCTGAAGGGTTTTGGAGAGCTTCCGATGCTTAAGGATAAAGACCCGGACCTTTTTAAGGCCATAGAGGGCGAGGAGCGCCGCCAGCGGGAGAAGCTGGAGCTCATCGCGTCGGAGAACTTCGCGAGCCCCGAGGTTCTTGAAGCCCAGGGTTCGGTGCTCACCAACAAATACGCTGAAGGCTACCCCCGGGCCCGCTACTACGGCGGGTGCGAGTATGTAGATATAGCGGAGTCCCTCGCGATGGAGAGGGTGAACAAGCTCTTCGGGGCCGACTACGCCAACGTCCAGCCCCACTCCGGCTCCCAGGCCAACATGGCGGTCTACTTCACCGCGATCAAGCCCGGCGACACCATAATGGGCATGGACCTCGCGCACGGCGGCCACCTGACCCACGGCGCGAAGGTCAACTTCTCGGGGCAGCTCTACGAGGTGGTCGCCTACGGGGTGGACGAGAAGACCGAGACCATAGACTACAACCAGGTGGAAGAGATCGCGATGAAGGCCAGGCCCGACCTCATCGTCGCGGGCGCGTCCGCGTACCCCAGGAGCATAGACTTCGAGCCCTTCGCGTATATAGCCGAGAGGTGCGGCGCGTACCTCATGGTGGACATGGCCCACATAGCGGGCCTCGTCGCGACCGGCGCGCATCCCACCCCGGCGGGCCATGCCGACTACATCACCTCCACCACCCACAAGACCTTGCGGGGTCCCAGGGGAGGCTTCATCCTGGCCAAGGGCAAGTATGAGAAGAAGCTGAACAGGGAGGTCTTTCCCGGCATGCAGGGCGGCCCCCTGATGCACACCATCGCGGCCAAGGCGGTGGCCTTTGGCGAGGCCCTCACCCAGGACTTCAGGGACTACATCGCTCAGGTGGTGAAGAACGCGGACAGGCTCGCGGAGAAGCTCCGGGACGCGGGGTTCCGCATCGTGTCCGGGGGCACGGACAACCACATGTTCCTGGTGGACCTCACCCCCAGGGGGCTCACGGGCCGCGAGGCCGAGGACGCGCTCGGCTTCGCGGGCATCACGGTGAACAAGAACAAGATACCCTTCGACAAGCTGGGTGCGAACGACACCTCCGGCATCCGCATCGGCACCCCCGCGTGCACCACCAGGGGCATGGTGGCCTCCGACATGGAGACCGCGGCCGACTTCATGATCCGGGCCCTGGGCCGCACAGACGACATGGACTATCTAAAGGGGCTGAGAGCCGAGGTGAGGGAGTTCTGCCTCTCCTTCCCCCAGTTCGTGCCTTCACCCAAGAAGAGACCCGCGGCCTAAAATGACCAGGCCCTCCTGGCAAGACTACTTCACCAGCATCACGGAACTGGTGTCATCGAGGTCCACCTGCACGAGAAGGAAGGTGGGCGCGGTGATAGTCAAGGACAAGATGATCCTTGCCACCGGGTACAACGGCGCGCCCACGGGGCTCCCCCACTGTGACGAGGTGGGCTGCCTCAGGGAGCAGGGCGGAGTGCCCTCCGGCCAGAGGCACGAGCTGTGCCGGGGGCTCCACGCGGAGCAAAACGCCCTGATCCAGGCCGCGCGCCACGGGGTCTCCATAAAGGACGCGGACATCTATTCGACCACCATGCCCTGCGTTATCTGCTCCAAGATGCTCATCAACGCGGGCATAGCCAGGATCTACTACGTGGAGGGCTACCCGGACGAGCTTTCGGCCGGGATGCTCGAAGACGCGGGAATCGAGATCATCCAGGTCCGAGGACCCGATCCAAGGGAGGAAGATCCCGCGTGACCCGGGACGAGAAATTCATGGGGTTCGCGCTCAGGCTCGGCAGAAAGGGGCTGGGCCGCACCTCCCCGAACCCCCCGGTGGGCGCGGTGGTGGTGAAGGGAGCAAAGATAGTAGGCCGGGGATACCACCGGGCCGCGGGGACGGCCCACGCGGAGATCGAGGCCATTGAAGACGCGGGCAAGAGGGCCGGGGGAGCAACCCTCTACGTGACCCTCGAACCCTGCAGCCACACAGGCAAGACCCCGCGCTGCACCGACGCGATCATAGAGGCTCGGATAGCCAGGGTGGTGGTGGGGTCCCGCGACCCCAACCCCCATGTCTCGGGGCGCGGCGCCGAAAGGCTCGGCCGAAGGGGTATCGAGGTGGCACTCGGGGTGCGCAGGGATGAATGCGACGAGCTCATCGAAACCTTTGCCAAACACGTGGCCACCGGGCTTCCCTTTGTGGTGGCCAAGGCCGCGATGAGCCTGGACGGCAAGATCGCGACGAGGACCGGGCACTCCAAGTGGATAAGCTCCGGGGCCTCCCTGAGGTTCGCCCACCGGCTGAGGGACGAGGCGGACGCGGTCCTCGTGGGCTCGGGCACCGTGCTGGCCGACGACCCGCACCTCACCGCGCGGCT
This sequence comes from Syntrophobacteria bacterium, assembly GCA_029289015.1. Classification (GTDB taxonomy): domain Bacteria; phylum Desulfobacterota; class Syntrophobacteria; order JARFUL01; family JARFUL01; genus JARFUL01. Next base: position 3,081 of record JARFUL010000152.1, read on the forward strand.
GTCCAAAAAGATGGACCGGCAGCCCCTGAGGGTGGTCTTGGACACCCGGCTGAATACCCCTTTGGACTCCAAGCTGGTAAAGACCGCGCGGGAGGGCCCGGTTGTCATCGCGTGCTCTAAAAAGGGGCCGAAAGACAAGGCCCGGGCCCTTGAGGAGGCCGGTGTGGAGGTCCTGAGGCTCCCCACCAAAGGGGGAAGGGTCGCGCTTTTGCCCCTTCTAAAGGAGCTCGGCAAGAGGGGAGTCATGTCCCTCCTTGTGGAGGGCGGGGCCGGGGTGCACGGCTCATTCTTTGACCTGAGACTCGTTGACAGGGTATATATGGTGATATCCCCCAGGATCATCGGGGGCCAGGACGCGCCCGGCCCGGTGGCCGGGAAGGGCGCGGAAAGGGTCGCGGGCTCGCTGATGCTGGAGGGTGTCAGGATACTGAGGAAGGGCCCGGACCTGGTGGTTACGGGCAGGCCGACGAGCGGTTAACAGGAGGCGGGGTTGTTCACCGGCATAGTGGAAGGCGCGGGGGAGGTTGCAGCCCTCAAAAAGAGGGGCGAGGAGGTCCGGTTCACCTTCCTTACCCCCTTTCCCATCGGAGAGGTGGCCGAGGGCGAGTCCATCGCGGTGGAGGGCGCGTGCCTCACCGTCGCGGGATTCGAGCGGCAGGGCTTTACGGCCTTTGTCTCCCAGGAGACCCTGAGCCTCACCACCCTGGGCGGGCTCAAGCACGGCGACCCGGTGAACATGGAGCGCGCGCTCAGGCTCGATTCCCGATTAGGGGGCCACATGGTCACCGGACACGTGGACGGCCTGGGCACGGTGGATTATATCCGGCCCGAGGGCGACTCGGTGCGGATGGGCTTCACCGTGCCCCGCGACCTGGGCCGCTACATCGTGAAGAAGGGCTCCGTCGCGGTGAACGGCGTGAGCCTCACGGTGAACGAGGCCGGGCCCAAGAGCTTCGGGGTGAACCTCATCCCCCACACCATGAAGGTGACCACCCTGGGAAGGCTCAAGCACGGCTCGCCGGTGAACATAGAGACGGACATCATCGGAAAGTACGTGGAGAGGCTCATCGAGGCCCATCTGGAGGAGGGCGGGAGCAGGATCACGGAAGATTTCCTCAAGAAGCACGGCTACTAGGTTAAATATCATCGGCCGGAATTTGCGGGATGATTTTTCGCCCAAAAGTTCCGGTTCTATTGATTTTTCAGCTATATCTTATTAGTTTAAGTAATATCGGGGTTTTTGACCCCCGCTACAGATATCGCGAAGGAGCTGCCAGAAATGCCCAAAACTACGATACCGGAGGCCATTGAAGAGATAAAGGCCGGCCGGATGGTGATAATGGTGGACGACGAGGACCGGGAGAACGAGGGCGACCTGTGCCTCGCGGCGGAGAAGGTCGCCCCGGAGGCCATAAACTTCATGGCCAAGTACGGCCGGGGCCTCATCTGCCTGGCCCTCACCCCGGACAAGGTGGAGGCTTTAGGGCTTCCCATGATGGTCAGTGACAACCGCTCGTCGTTCCAGACCGCGTTCACCGTGTCCATCGAGGCCAGCACAGGGGTTACCACCGGCATAAGCGCGGCCGACCGGGCAAGGACCGTGGAGGCCGCGGTCGCGGACGACGCGGGCCCCGAAGACCTGGTGAGCCCCGGGCACGTGTTCCCCCTCAGGGCCCGCAAGGGCGGCGTGCTGGTCCGCACCGGCCAGACCGAGGGCTCCGTGGACCTGTGCAGGCTCGCGGGGCTCAAGCCCGCGGCGGTGATCTGCGAGGTCATGAAGGACGACGGCACCATGGCCCGCATGCCGGACCTCAAGGTCTACGCGAAGAAGCACGGCATCAAGATCGTCACCGTCGCGGACATCATCGCGTACCGGATGCGCCACGAGTCCTTTGTGCGCAAGGAGACCGAGACGGTGATCCCGACCCCCTACGGCACCTTCACGGGAGCGGCCTACCTCAACATGCTGGACGGGTCCCAGCACCTGGCCCTGGTGAAGGGCGAGATAGACCCGGAAAACGAGGTCCTGGTGAGGGTGCACTCCGAGTGCCTCACAGGGGACGTGTTCGGCTCCCTTAGGTGCGACTGCGGGGAGCAGCTCATCGCCGCGCTCAAGACCATCGAGAAGGAGGGCAACGGCGTGGTCCTCTACATGACCAACCAGGAGGGCCGCGGCATAGGGCTGATAAACAAGCTCAAGGCCTACGCGCTCCAGGACGACGGGTGCGACACCGTGGAGGCCAACGAGGAGCTGGGGTTCAAGCCCGACCTTCGGGACTACGGCATAGGCGCGCAGATTCTGGTGGACCTGGGCGTAAGGAAGATGCGCCTCATGACCAACAACCCCAAGAAGATAAAGGGGCTCGACGGCTACGGACTGACCCTGGCCGACAGGGTGCCCCTGGAGATACCCCCGAATCCCGAGAACATCGAGTACCTGAGGTCCAAGTGCACCAAGCTGGGGCACCTCCTGAAGCTGGTGGAAAAGGAGAAGAAGTCGGAACGCCTCGGCCCGGTGGTGCGCAAGCAGTAGCGGCCTTAGCGCGTCTTTTTACCGGTATCGTGTGGAGGTTGACATGTCTGAAGTTCTGGAAGGGACCCTTTCGGCCAAAGGGCTAAAGGTAGCGATTCTCGTGAGCAGGTTCAACGACTTCATCTGCCAGAGACTCCTGGGGGGAGCGCAGGACGCGCTCACCAGGCTAGGCGCGGACCAGGGCGACATTACCGTGGTGAAGGTGCCCGGCTCCTTCGAGATACCCCTCGCGGCCAAAAAGCTTGCCGAGTCCGGGTCCTACGACGCGGTGATCTGCATCGGCGCGGTGATCCGGGGCGCGACCCCCCACTTCGACTACGTGGCCGCGGAGGTCTCCAAGGGCATAGCCCAGGTGGGCCTCGAAACCGGGGTGCCCATAACCTTCGGGGTGCTCACCACCGACACCCTGGAGCAGGCCATCGAGAGGGCCGGCTCCAAGGCGGGCAACAAGGGGTTCGAGGCCGCGATGGCCGCGGTGGAGATGGCGGACCTCGTAAAGAAGCTGTAGCAGGGGATCCATGGGGCTCAGACGAAAGGCCAGGGAGATAGCGCTCCAGGTGCTCTTCTCTTGGGACACCCAGGCCGAGGTGGGCCTCACCCCGGAGGAGGCCTTCCGCCTCCACCAGGAGAACTTCCACTCCCCCAAGGCGGCCCGGGAGTTCGCGTATGTGCTGGTCTCGGGCGTAATAAGCAACCTCGATGTTTTAGACGGCCTCATCTCCCGCTGCTCCAAGAACTGGAAGGTGAGCCGCATGGGGATAGTGGACCGCAACATCCTGAGGATCTCGGTCCACGAGATGCTGAGCCTTTCCGACGTGCCCGCGCCCGTATCCATCAACGAGGCGGTGGAGCTGGCCAAGAGGTTCGGCACCTTAGAGTCCGGGCCGTTCATAAACGGCATCCTCGACGCGGTGAAAGAGATCGTGGAACCCGAGGCCGGCTCCGGGGAGAGAGCTCCCTCCTCGGACCTGGCCGCAGAGCCCTCCGCGCTCCTTCAGCCCAACGGAGAATAGGCCCCCGGACATTGGGGGCCACCTCTCTTCGGCCCGGGCCTCTTTACTTCCCTAATCATCAGGCCTTTACAGCAGCGGCTGCCGTATTTGGCCCCCCGGCTCTACCTATTTTGTCCAGACCATAAACCGGGGATTCATCAGGGAATCCCGCTCCCCGCATCCCACCGAATCTTCACTGTAACCCTTCGAACTTATTTCATTTCCCTCCGTCTCATCCCGCGCCCGCGCTCCCCGCACGGGGCGCGCGCAAAGGCCAGGCCGGTGGACCGGGACCGTTTGGCGCGGCTTTGGCCCGGGTTTTGCCTAGCCCTCTATTAAGGAATTCCAGCGCCAGGACGACGCGGCCCCCCTTTGGGGACGCGGCCATTGCTGAGAACGGGTCTACCCAAGCCCTATCCGGGGGATGAGCATCATGAGTCGAAAGAACGGGCCCAAGCGTTTGAAGCGGCTCCCCAAATCGAGGCGCCGCGCTTTCCCGGCCGACGCTCTTCAGCAGATCTTCGGCCTAAGCCGCGTGAGGGTGATCCAGACCCCGAAAAGGAGCAGGATGATCATAGAGGTCCATCCCTTCAATTGACCGGATCCGTCATTCTTCCCGGATAGGGTGAGACAAGACCTACGTGGCGGTTTGCTGCCATCGGGGTCCGAAGCGGTCCGAGGGATACTGAGATGAAGATAAAGGTTCTATTGGCCGACGACCACAAGATCATGCGCGAGGGGCTTCGCCACCTTATCGAGAGGGAGCCCGGCATGGAGGTGGCCGGTGAAGTGGACAACGGGCGGGACGCGGTGAGCGCGGCCCAGAGGCTGAAACCCGACGCGATTATCATGGATGTGGCCCTGCCCGACCTCAACGGCGTAGACGCGACCCGGCAGATTATCGCGCAGGTGCCGGACGCCAAGGTCCTCGCGCTTTCAATGCACAAGAGCAGGCAGTTCGTGGAAGAGATGCTGCGCGCGGG
>JARFUL010000153.1 GCA_029289015.1 Syntrophobacteria bacterium
GCGCCGGTGTGGAGCCCCACCAGGGGCGCGTCACTCCCGAGCCCGGCGCCTTCAAGGAGCTTTTTCGCGCTCTCCATGTCCTCGGGGGAGACGTCGAGACTAAGGGTGCGGGTGTAAGCCTTTGCCCCGGCCGCGTACGCGAGCTCCAGGTAGTAGTCCACCTGGTGCATCGCCTTGAGCTTCGAGCCCACCTCGAGCCTCCGGGTGAGAAGGGGCCCCCGAAGGTCCCTGACGTAGCCTATCCTCTCGGGAATTCCGGCCAAAAAGGGTGCGGCCGCGCTCCTGAAGGAGTTGGGGAGCACCACGGCCTGGTGGAACCCCTGGCGCCTCAGCCTCCGGGCCGTACTGAGGAGGGTCGGGCCGAAGAGCTCCACCCCGTCCACCGCGCGGCGCCCGGAAAAAATGTCCAAAGTTCTCTCTTTGGACAAAACCGTAACCCGCGCGCGAGGCACGGTCTCCCTGAGCGCGCCTATCGCGGGGGTGGCCATGACCGCGTCCCCCACCCAGGAGGGGGCCACCACGAGAATCTTCCTTGGGGCCCCGGTCACGGGTTCAGCTCCCTGGGCCAGAACCTGTAGGGCCTGGTCTTCCATCTCTGGTGGACCCAGAACCACTGCTCCGGGCAGATGGAGATCATCTTTTCGAGTATTTTATTATACTTGGCGGTGGTCTCCTCGATGTCCCTCGTCCTGTCGCCCGTGTGGACCGGGGAGACCTCCGGGAGGATGAAGGTGAGGAACCTCCCGTTTGGGAGCCTGAAGTTGGTCGCGGGGAGCACCGGGACCCCGGTCTTCAATGCTAGCAATGCTAGCCCCTTGTTGGTGCACGCGGGGGTGCCGAAGAAGGGCGCCCAGACCCCGTCGTACCAGTCCACGTTCTGGTCCAGAAGAATCACCAGCCTGCCGTTGTTCTTCAGCACGGCCATGAGCGTGCGCATGGCCCTCTGCTTGGGCACCACCACGTTGCCGCCCCTGGCCCTAAAGCGGGTGATGAGCTCGTCGAGGATATTCTTGTCCAATCTTCTCACCACCACGTGCAAGGGCGCTTTGTGCTTGATGGCGAACGATGGGGACACGATCTCCCAGTTGCCCAGGTGCATGGTCATGAAGATGACCCCTTTGCCCATGGAGATGGCCCTTTCGTAGTTCTCAAGGCCCACGAACTCCACCATTTGATGGAGCTCTTCGTCTGTGCGGGACATGGCCCACGCGAACTCGAGGAAGACCTGCGCGATGTGCATGAAGCAGAGCCTGGCCTTGTTCTCGATCCAACCGGGCCCTTTCTCCCTGCCGAACGCGCGGGTGAGGTTCTGTTTCGCGATGCGCCGGTGCTTGTAGTCAACCACGTACAGGAGCCTCCCCGCGAGCCTGCCCAGTCTCCTGAGCATGGCCAGGGGGACCTTCCCCACCCCCCGCACCATGAGGAGGACCGCCCGGTAAACGAGCCTCTCAGTCAGCGGTATTTTGGACAAGCTCCCTCACCCTTTCCAGGACAAAGTCTTCGAACCCGGGCTGAAGGTCAAGCTCAACGGTCAGCGCGTAGAGCCTCGGCCCCACGAGCGCGGGCAGCCTGACCAGGTCCTTCTCCGTGGTGACGAGCGCGTGGGCCCCCAGCCTTCTCGCGCTCTCCTCAAGCTCTACCACATGGGGTATCCTATACCTGAAGTGGTCCGGGAAACGCACCTCCTCCACCACCTCGGCCCCCAGGCCGCGAAGGGTCTTGAAGTAGGCGCTCCCCGCGGCCAGCCCGCAGAAAGCCACGACCCGCATGCCCGAGAGGGTTTCGAGGCCCACGGATCTCCTGGCCGCGGGCTCCACCAGGTAGCGGGGCGCATGGGATGACGTGTAGACAGGTATTTCGGGCCAGAGCTTCTCAAGGAGGGCCAGGGTCTCGGCTCCCCCCTCCCCCGCGTCGTTAAACCGGGTGAGCAGGATCACGTGGGCCCTTCTCACCGCCCATACGCCCTCCCGCAGATCGCCCCTGGGGAAGAGCCTGGCCGTGCCGAAGGGGCGGGCCGCGTCCAAAAGGAGGATGTTGAGG
>JARFUL010000154.1 GCA_029289015.1 Syntrophobacteria bacterium
ACCTGCTCCTGGCAACGGCCTACGACGCGCTGCGCGATTCCAGGGCGGTGGAGCAGAGCCTCAGGAAAGCGGTGGAGCTGAAGCCCAACTACTATGCCGCGCACATTGAGCTCGCGCTGTTCCTCAAGGAGCAAAACCGGACCGGGGAGGGCATCCGCCACCTTACGAAACTTCAGTCCAAGGGGCTGGATTCACCCGGGGTCAGGATCGCGCTGGGCCAGCTCTACATGGCCGACGGGAGCTACAAAAAGGCCGCGTCCATCTACGAGAAGCGGCTCAAGGAAGAGCCCCGCGACCTTACGGTAGCCAACAACCTCGTATGGATATACACCGAGCACCTCAAGGACCTCAGGAAGGCCCGGAAGCTGGCGAATCGCTACCTCAATAAGTCAAAGAATCCGCTGGTCATGGATACCCTGGGATGGCTCTCCTACCGGGAGAGGAACTTTAAAGATGCTGAGAAGCTCCTGGCCGCGAGCGCGGGCAGGCTGGCCGACAACCCCAGGGTCGTATACCACCTGGCCATGGTCAAATATCGGCTGGGCAAGAACCGGGAGGCGCGCAAGCTCCTTAAGGCCGCGTTCGCGACGAAGAAGGAATTTCCGGAGTCCCGGGAAGCGAGGAAGCTCCTAGACAGGCTGTAGGAAGATGCGGGCCTTCAGCGCCCGGGACGGGGGCAGGGGCCGGGTAATGTCGCATAAATCTCAAAGCTGCGTCCCTATGAGCAAAGGGGGTTTGTTCGGCCCGTCCCCACGCGCGATCATGGATTTTCCCGCCCGCGGTATCCGGCCGTGGCGCTGCTGATCTGGATATTCCTGGCCGTTTTGGCGGGGGTGCTCGTGCCCGGCCCGGGCCTCTTCCTCAAGAGGGTCTCCGTGGTGGGGCCCGCGGTCTTCCTCATCTTTCTCTTCACCGGCCGCAACCTCGAACCAAAATCCTTCCTCGAAGCCGCCAGGAACGTGAGGGGGCTGGTCATGGCCCTGGTCTCCATCAACCTCGTATGCCCCGTTTTGGCCTTTGCCCTGGCCAGGGCACTGGGGCTCGGCCAGGGAGGATACGCGGGGCTCATGGTGGTGGCCACCGCGCCCACCACCCTGGCCTCGGGAATAATAATCTCCGTGTCCGCGGGCGGGTCCGCACCCCTGGCCATACTCATCACCCTGGCCGCGAGCCTTGCCGGGGTCTTTATCCAGCCCTTCAACCTAAAGCTCTTCCTATCCGTGGGAAGGTCGGTGGACCTGGCCGCGGTGCCGCTTCTCGTCAAGCTCTTCGCGGTCATGGTGGTCCCCACCTCCATAGGCATCTACCTCAACCGCCGCGTCGGCTCGCCCGGCCGCTGGATGGCCTTTCTCAGCGAAGAGGGGCCCAAGGCCCTCATCGCGCTCATCGTGTACACCGCGGTCTCGACCGCGCTGGAAAGGCTCCTCGAGCCCCGCGCGGTCCTCTTGGGAATAATCGGTGCGGCCCTGGCGCTCCACTCAGCCGTGCTCCTTATAAACTACGGCGCGGGGAGGATCTTCGGCCTCGCGGAGCCGGAGCACAAGTCCTTCACCATTGTCACCTCCCAGAAGACCCTGCCCCTTACGCTCTTTATCTGCCTCAACCACCTGGCCCACCTTCCCCTGGCCCCCATCGCACCGCTGGCCTACCACCTCTTCCAGATCCCCCTGGACAGCGTGGTGGCCCACCTTTGGAAGCGCGGCTCCCGGTCCGCCGGGCACCCGCGCGCCAACGGCTGAGACCCGCGGCCCGCGCACCCTGTTTTGCGCGTCCCAAATCCCGTTGCCACCAAAGATTGCCCGTGATAAACTTAGGGTAAATTTGCGAAAAACCGGGCAATATCCCGGTATTATCAGCCGTGTTCGGCCCAAATGGCCTTGAGGCTTTTACTGTTATGGACTACTATCCCATATTTCTTGACATCAGGGGCAAGAGCTGCCTGGTGGTGGGGGGCGGCCGGGTGGCTGAGCGCAAGGTCGCGGGTCTTTTGGCTGCGGGCGCGAGGGTATATGTGGCCGCGAGGAGCCTCACCGGCAAGCTCAAAGGGTTGGCCGAGGCCGGCCAGATCGAATACCTCGGCCCGGAGTACCGCGTCGAACACCTCGACGGCCGCGTCCTCGCGATGGTGGCCACGGATGATGAGAGCCTCAACAGGAGGGTGGCTGAAGAGGCCGAATCCCGCGGCGTTTTGGTAAACGTCGCGGACGTGCCGGAGCTGTGCAGGTTCATCCTGCCCGCGCTGGTCTCTCAGGGCCCGCTCGCCCTCGCGGTCTCCACCGGGGGCGCGTCCCCGGCCGCGGCCCGGATGATCCGGGAGGAGCTCGAGGCCAGGTTCGGGCCGGAGTGGGGCGATTTTTTGAACCTCATGGCCCTTGTCAGGAGGAAGCGGCTCAAGGAGCCCTTTGTTCCGAAGGAGAACAAGGACGCGTTCACCAGGCTGGCCCGGGCAGGTATACCGGACCTCATAAGAGAGGGAAGGCTTGGCGAAGTAGAGGAGATTCTTAGGGAAGTGATGGGCGAGGATTATACCTTGAAAGAGCTGGGGTTCATGGTTCAGTCCCCCGGGGTGGAGCCATGAGCCGTTTCCTGCTACCCATGTCCGCGCTGATCTACCTGGTGGGTTCGGTGGGGTACTTCGTCTATCTCATCAAGGCCAACGAGGCGGCCCAGAAGGTTGCATACCGGGTCATGGCCCTGGGGTTTGCGCTGCACACCGGTTCGGTGATTGCGAGCACCGTCGCGCTGGGCCATTTTCCCATAACCGGCCTGAGGGAGGGGCTGATGCTCTTCTCCTGGGCGGTGGTGGGCGCGTTTCTCCTCTTCCAGCTCAAGGTCAACCTCAAGATCCTCGGCGCGTTCGTCTCTCCCCTGGCTGTCATGCTTCTCCTGCTCTCCCCGCTCTTCCCCCCCACCGTGGCCCTCAAGGCGTCGGTCTTCAAGTCGGGTCTCCTGGTGATGCACGTGGGGCTTACCATCCTGGGGGACGCGGTCTTCGCGCTGGCCTTTGTCGGGGGGTTCATGTACCTGGTGCAGGAGCGGCAGATAAAGAACAAGAACTTCGGGTTCTTCTACAAGCGGTTTCCCTCGCTGGAGTCTCTGGACAAGCTCAACCACCACTGCCTGGTGGTGGGTTTTCCCCTTCTCACCGCGGGGCTGATGCTCGGGTTTTTGTACGCGGGCATGGTGTGGAAGAGCTACTGGCACTGGGACCCAAAGGAGGTCCTCGCGGTGGCCACCTGGCTCATCTATGCGGTCCTGCTCCACGAGCGGCTCGCGGTGGGCTGGCGGGGCCGGAGGGCCGCGATAATGGCCATTGTGGGTTTTTGCGCGGTGCTTGCCACGTTCATCGGCGCGAACTACTTCCTCGAGGGCCACCATTCCATAATGGGGGTGTCTAGCAAGCCGTGGGGATTGTAGTAGTAGGCACCAACCACCAGAAGGCCCCTGTGGAGCTCAGGGAGAAGCTGGCCTGCGTGGGGGAGGTGGATCTCTGCGACGTACTGGGGCGGCTCTCGGGGGTCCAGGAGCTTCTCGTGCTCTCCACCTGCAACCGGGTGGACCTCCTCATGGTGACCGAAGACCATGAGCAGGGCATCAAAAGCGCGCTGGACTACCTCAGTATTCACGGCCGCGGCGCGGTGCGCGCGGACGACCTCTACGTGCTGGAGGGGGCCGACGCGGTGACCCACCTCTTCAAGGTGGCCGCGAGCCTCGACTCCATGGTCCTGGGGGAGGCCCAGATCCTCGGCCAGGTAAAGGCCGCATACCGCAGGGCCGTAGACTCGAGGACCTCCGGCGTGATCCTGAACCGCCTCTTGCACCGGTCCTTTTTCCTGGCCAAGAGGGTCCGCACCGAGACAAATATAGGTTCCAGCGCGGTCTCGGTCGCCTCCGCCGCGGTGGAGCTGGCCAGGAAGATATTCGGCACCCTCACCGAGTCGAGGGTGCTTCTCGTGGGCGCGGGCGACATGGCGGAGCTCGCGTGCGAGCACCTGGCCGCGCAGCACGTAAGGGAGATCGTGGTGGCCAACCGGTCCCCGGACCGGGGCTTTAGCCTGGCCAAGAGGTTCAAGGGCCGGGCCGTGGGGCTGAGCTATCTCATGGACGAGGTCACAGAGGCGGACATCGTGATCCTCTCCACCGGCTCCCCGGAATATATCGTGGCCAAGAAGGATGTGAAGCCGAGGATGCGCAAGAGGCGCAACCGCCCGATCTTCTTCATCGACATCGCGGTGCCCAGGGACGCGGACCCCGCGCTCAACGATCTGGACAACGTCTACCTCTACGACATCGACGACCTCGGCGAGGTGGTGGAGGCCAACAGGGACCTGAGGGAGGAGGAGGCGGTTTACGCGCAGAGGCTGGTGGAGGAGGAGGTGATAAAGTTCCTCAACTGGCTGGAGTCCCTCAAGGTGGTGCCCACCATCGTCTCCCTCAAGGACAAGGCGGAGGAGATCAGGGTCGCGGAGCTGGGCAAGACCCTTCACAAAATAGGGCCGGTGGACCCGGAGGTCAGGGACTCCCTCGAAATACTCACCTCGTCCATTGTGAACAAGCTTCTCAACGACCCGATACTCTACCTGAAGGAGAAGGGCACCAAGGAGAGGGGAAAGGCCCTTTTGGACACCGTGCGGAGGCTCTTCAAGATATAGCTCTCCCATGAGGCCCCGGACAGCCCCAATCCCCCGGAAGGCGGTGGAAAAACCTACTTTTTTGGGGTGATTAAAGTGGCCCGCGGG
>JARFUL010000155.1 GCA_029289015.1 Syntrophobacteria bacterium
GCCCCTGCCCTTGGACCAGCAGTCGCGGCACAGGAGCTGGATGCACTGGGTGAAGTTCCTGCGGTCTCTCACGGTCTGGAAGCCGATGAGGTCGAACTCCAGGAGCGATCTGAGTATCTGGTCCCGCCAGGGGAGCTTCAAAAAGACGTCTATAGGGGGGAAGGGGATGTGGAGGAAGAACCCGGTCTTTCGCTCTACACCTAAGAGTTTCAGCGCGTGGGCCACGTGCATCAGGTGATAGTCATGGACCCAGATGAAGTCGCCCTCCCGGCTGGTCTCGGCTATCACCTGCGCGTACTTCCGGTTCACGTCCAGGAACGTGTACCAGTATTCGGGGACAAAGTTGCACCTGGTCTGGAGGTCGTGGAAGAGGGGCCAGACGATCTCGTTGGAGAACCCGTAGTAGAAGCCCTTCAGTTCCTCTCTGGTCAGGAATATGGGGTGGAGCTCGTAGCCGAAGTCCTTGGACGCGGACTCCCACACGTCACCCACGTCGACGTCATCCGTGGTGCCGGGCCAGCCTATCCAGAGCCCCCCGCGGTTTTTGAGCACCGGGGCCAGCGCGGTTACCAGGCCGCCGGAGCCCGGCCTAACCCGCCACTCTCCCCCGCTCTCCTCCAGGGTGAGGGGCAGCCTGTTGGATACCACCACCAGGCGGGTTCCTTGACCATTCTCTTCCAATTAAGGCCTCCTTTTCAGGAGTTGAGCCTGTTTTGCCGGTGCTCTCCTGTCAGTCGCGCGCGGCCGCAATCTCCCTAGTGGACTTACCGCTCGACACAAGCCACAGGTGAAGGAACTTCAGGAGCTCATCCGGGGGCCTGATCCAGACCTGGGCGCCGGTGGCGCGGAACTCGTCGCGCACCAAAACGGAAAGCCCCCTCCCTTTGAGCGCGGCGAACGCGTCCTCGTCGGTGAGGTCGTCCCCCAGGTACGCGGCCACCGCGCCGGGCCCTGCCTCCCCCAGGACCGTTTCCACCGCGCTCCCCTTGTCCGGGCCCCGGGCCCTGAGCTCAATGCCCCCGTCAAAGGGTTTTAGGGAGAGCCCGTGCTCTTCGGCCAGGGACGAAAACCGCTCCCCGGCCCGGGATTTCAGCGCGTCCCGCTCCCGGGGGTCCATCCCCCTGAAGTGCAGCGCGCCAGAGCCCGGCTTTTGCTCCCACCTTTGTTCCAGCCCCTGCCCGCAGACCCAGCGGTGCGCTTCCTCGAGACCCATCAGCGCGGCCTCGTCCACCCCTTGAACCTCGCGGCGGCCGGCGGGAAAAACCCTTTCGAAGCCGTGGGCGCCAAAGAGCTCCGGCAGCTTGTGGAGCCCGAGGAGCGGGATGAGGTCTTGAGTGGCCCTGCCGCTTATGATCAGGAGCCTGGTCATTCCTGATTCTATTATAGCAGAAAGCGCGTTTCTTACGCCGGGGTAGGGATAGGCCCTGTCCCGCCGGGTTTTGAAGGGCGCGAGGGTTCCGTCGTAGTCCAGGAAGAGAACCCGCGGGGATGCTGAGCCGAGGCCCTCGAAGAAGGGGCCCAGGTCGTCAAGCCCTCTCGCCGCGCTCACATGCCCACCTCGATGCGGTCCGGGCCCCCCATGCGGAGTATTATGGTCAGCGCGAGGTACTCCTTTAAGTGCCTGGTAATAAGGAAGTATTCCTTGACAAAGGCCTTCGCGGTCCGGCCCATTTTCGCGAGCTTGTCCCGGTGGTGGAGCAGGTAGCGGATCCTCAGGGCCGCGCCCTCCGGGGTGCTCACCAGGAAACCGGTATGGTGGTTCACCACCTGGAGCCTTATGCCCCCGGTGTCCCCGCCGATCACCGGCTTGCCCTTCCACATGGCCTCGGTGACCGTGAGGCCGAACCCTTCCCTGGTGGACTTTTGGAGCACCAGGTCCGCGGCCCTTTGGAGCGCGTTTATGGTGCGGTGGGCGTCCGGGGGCAGGAGGAGGATGTGGATGTCCGGGTCGTCCTTCGCGGCCAGCCTCACCTCGTTCAGCACGATCTCGCCTTCCGGGTCGTCGGACGCGCCGCCGCCCGCGAGCACGAGCTGGAGCGGAACCATGTTCTTGGCCAGCCGGTAGGCCTCCACCACCCCGAGGGGGTCCTTGAACCTGTCGAACCGGGATACCTGAAGTATCAGGGGCTTGACCGGGTCGAGCTTGAACTGCTCGAACACCGCGGCCACCTCTTTAGCGGGCAGCGCGATGTTCTTGTCGCTCAGGGGGTCTATGCTGGGCGGAACAAGGTACTGCGGATGGGGGAGCGGCTGCGCGAACTCCGGCAGGGAAAATATAGACGCGTCGTAGCGCGTAACCCAGTTTCTGAGGTACTTCCATATGGGCCTGTAGGGGCGGTTTGTGGCTATGTGGCACCGCCAGAGCCAGCTTCCCTTCCTCTTGGGGAAGAAGTGAATGAGGGGGGCCGGCTGGGGGTCGTGGATAAAGACCACGTCCGCGTCCTGAAGCACGGGCTTCAGCCTCTCCGCGTTCGCGGCATTGGTATCCTCATAGGCCTGAAGGAGGGTGTCGGAGACCATCACCCTGTCGCCCTGGAGCGCGTTGTGGAAGGACTTGGTGCACTGGTAGAACTCCTGCCCCCCGGTGATCACCTCCCAGTGAGTGTCGAGGCCCAGGGCCCTTTTCAGGGGGATGAGCTTCCTCAGGATTTCGGCCACGCCGCCGCCCTCCCTGGTGGAGTTCACGTGCACCACCTTGAGGCCTCTGAGGTGCGCGGCCAGCTGCTTCAGGTGCTCCATCACGTCCTCTCCGGCCACCCGGGCGTAGCTCTCCAGTATTTTGCTGTTATCCACCTAAGTCTCCCTGTTGCCGAAGAATTCGTTGAAGAGTTGAGAGATGATCTCGCGAAGCTCCTTGAGGGAAGAGAAGTAGGGGTCAATGGCCTTCAGGCGCTCAATGGTCTCCTTATATTCCTCCCCCATCCAGATGAGCCAGCCGCTGAAGTCGTCCACCCTGTCCGGGGTCCGCCTGCGCGCGTCTATAAAATGGTAGAATATGGACTCATTGGACATCTTCGGCACGACCCTGGTCAGGTCTTCCGGCCTGCAGATCTCCCGGCCCGTGTCCAAGACCACTATCTGGGACCGTATGAATTGGAACTGCTGGTCCGCCTTGGCCCAGGGGACCATCTCGGTCTCGTCCAGGCGCATTTCCACCACCTCCACCAGCTCCTGGCGAAGCTCCTCCAGGTCGGTGAACTCGGTGGGGTTTATCGCGCTGAGCCTCTCCGCGAGACCCTTCTCGTGGAGGCCGTGGCTGGCCCACGCGGCAAAGTCGTTGTTGTACTCCGGCTCGTCGAACTGGCGCATGAGGAGCCGGCCCCAGAAGTGATGGTAGATGGAGCTCTGGGGCGCTCTGACGAGCCCCTCCCTGAACTCCTTCAGGTTCTGGACCCTTACCCCGGTGGCCAGAGCCACCAGGGAGCATACCCTCACCAGAAAGGGGTGCTGTTCACCTGTGCCCGTATCCACAGAAAAAACCGCCCTCCTTCAGTATAAAACCTGTTAATAATCCAGGAAATATCCATCCCGCCATGATTTGTGCAACCAACCAATACTTTAACGCACAGGGGCAGTTTTTTCAAATCCCAAAGGGCTCACCGCACGGTGAGACCTCCCCCGCGGGTCCGAAAATCTCCGTTTTCCTGTCCCCTTTGCGCGCGAAAAAACGGTTCTGGGCCTGCACATACCTTCCCGGAACGCGGAGTCAATGCCTTTATTCCGCTTGGCTTTGCTATATTCGGCAATAAATGTTATTATTTTTCATCAGTTCACGTTCAGAATGGGGGTGGTGAGATAATGTTCAAGGTAGGGGACCTAGCCGTCTACCCCGCCTTGGGAGTAGGTCGTATCGAGGCCGTCGAGTCGAAGGAGATAGGTGATTTCTCCATAACCTGCTACGTCCTCAAGATTCTCGACAAGGATACAATGGTCTTCATACCCACGGACAACGCCGAAACTGTCGGCCTTAGGAGGATCATCCAGGAGGATGAGGTCCAGAAGGTCTTCAGTATTCTAATGGAGGAGTGCCCGCTGCCCACCGGACTTACCTGGAACCGCAGGTACCGGGAATACCTGGAAAAGATGAAGAGCGGTTCCATATACGACATTGCGGAGGTGCTTAGAGACCTGGTAAAGCTTCAAAACGGCAAGGACCTCTCCTTTGGTGAGAGAAGGATGTTGGACACCGCGAAGGAGCTCATTATCCGGGAGCTCTCCATCGCGAAGAAGGTAAGTCACGGGGAGCTGGAAAAGGAGCTGGAGGCTATCTTGGCGGATAGGCTCCAGGCTCCCTCGATATAGGGCCCGATGCGGGCCGTTTATCTATATTCCTTCTTGGGGAAAGGGGGTGAGAGCCAAACGTGGGAAAGAATATACTTCGGCTCACCATAGTCGTTATCTGTGCGGTGAGCGGGTATTTTCTGGCCTCACACATAACCGCGATAAAGAATTACCCATGGGCCACGTGGTTCGGTCTTACCTTTGGTGTTGTTTTTGCTCTTATAGCATTAAATATTGAGGGCCTGATAAGAAAGGTCCCCTTAAAAGTTATCATAGGTTCCACGGTAGGACTGTGCATCGGGCTCCTGGTGGCCAAGCTCATCGGAGACACCTTTAAGGTTCTGGAAAGCCCCACATTAAAGGTGTCGATCTACCTTATCTTGAGCTGCTTTTTCGGCTACGTTGGGCTTGTGCTGGGCGGAATGAAAGTAGAGGAGCTCAAGTTCCCTTCCATAACGGGCCTGTGGCATAAGTCCACGGCCGAAAGGCCCGTTGAAAAAGAGATGATCCTCGACACCAGCGTAATCATAGACGGCAGGATCGCCGATGTCTGTGAGGCCGGTTTCCTGGAAGGGATCCTTGTGGTGCCAGAATTTGTACTCGCTGAACTGCAGAGCATAGCCGACTCCGCGGACCACCTTAAAAAGGCTAGAGGTCGAAGGGGTTTAGACGTCCTGAGCCGGCTCAAGGATGAGCTAAGGATAGCGGTCTTTATAGACGAGACCGACTACCCGGAGCAGCCTGATGTGGACTCAAAGCTCATCGCGATGGCCAAGGAGAGGGGCGCCAAGCTGGTGACCAACGACCTC
>JARFUL010000156.1 GCA_029289015.1 Syntrophobacteria bacterium
CTTCATTTCCGTGATGAAGAAATAGTCATCCATAACGTAAGAGTATTTGGGGATGGGTGAAGCGACCTTAAAAGATTTAGCCTTCAAATTCCGCTCTTCAAGGGAAGTCCACGCGGTGGACCGGCGAGTATGTCTGAGCGGAGCGAGTTACGCAGCCGCCGAGAAGAGTGGAATTTAAATGGCGTTAAAAATCTTTTGGGAGCGAGGCCATCCCCAAATACTCTTATTCAACAATCAAGGATTTGGAGATGCTTCCATGGCTCTATAGAAAAAGTGCAGTATAGAGTGGGAGTTTATTTGAAGCCAGGCTAAAGAGAAGAATCGCTGCCAGGCCGCACGCGAACGCGGTGAGGGGGAAGTACATGGTGAGGAACGCGCCGGAGAACACGGGCCTTCCGTCCGGCAGGCCGAAGAGCCAGCCCAGCATGGTGGAGGTGCCTATCGCGATGAGAAAGACCAGCGTGCTCAGCGCGTGGCTTACCTTGGCCGTATGCATCTTCCAGAAAGACGCGAGCAGCACCACCAGGTAAATGCCATAGAAGACGCCCAGCCACCACAGCGGGGAGGCCGGGTTTGGGGAGAGCAGGAAATAGACTGCGTTGAGCGGGGAGCCGAGATGCATAACCAGGCAAATGAAACCGGCGATGAGCACGGCTATTTCCAGAAACACGATGCGCTTTTCTAGGGGCTCGTACTTTTTAAAGCCGAACACTACCGGTATGGACGAGACGAACGCGAGCCCGGAGCTGGTAAGGGAGAAGAAGATGTACGCGGCCAGCGGCAGGGTCCAGATCAGGACGTTTGTCTTGGCGTAGAGCACAAAGCCCTCCGTAAAGACCTTGTATACTGTAACCAGCCCTATGAGCACACCGAGCCCGAGGAACCCCAGCCACAAACGAGCTTTAGCGTCCTTCATCTATATACCTCCCTTCGTATTTTGATAATAAGCGGGGTTATAGCTTCTTATGTAGTAGACCGCGGGCTTGGTTCCGAGGCCCTCTTTGAGCCTGAAGGGGTGGAATTTCCCCAGCAGCCGGCTGACCTCGCTTCTCGGGTCTTCAAGGTCGCCGAAGACCCTCGCGTTGGCCGGGCACGCGTCCACACAGTAGGGGAGCATTCCCTTTTTGACCCTGTGGTCGCAGAAGGTACACTTTTCCACCACCCCTTTCGGCCTTATGCCCTTCAGGGTCGCTTCCCTTTCAGGATTGTAGTAGGGGGTGCCGTTGCCCCCGACCTTTTGCACCTCTATTTTTGGGGAAGTTGTCCCCCCCTTTATCAGAGGTTTTTCATCCCGCCAGAAGGGATGGGGCTTCTGCCAGTTGAAGTAGATCACCCCGTAGGGGCAGTTGAACATGCAGTACCTGCACCCGATGCATTTCTTCGGGTCGTGCATGGTTATGCCGTTTTCCAGCTTGTGCATCGCATGGGTGGGACAGCCGGTCACGCACGGCGCGTTGGTGCAGTGGTTGCACAGGGTCGGCAGGTAGTGATACCTGACGTTGGGAAAGGTGCCGTAGGTCTCGGTTATCTTGTGGGACCAGAAGATGCCCTCTGTGAGGTTGTTCTCATTCTTGCAGGCGATGCTGCACGCGCCGCACCCCACGCACCTCTGAAGGTCTATTACCATCACATACTTAGTCATGGGACTCTCCTTTTTAGACTTTCTCTATCTTGAGCCGCGTGACCGCGTAATATACGGAGCTGCCGCTCAGGCGATCATACTGCGCGGGGATGATATCGTTGCTGTTGCCGCCCCTGGGCACCTTGCCGAACTCCTTTGACGCGAGCCTCCCGTAGACCCAGTGTCCCTGGCCGTAGCACTTTGCCACAGTGCCTGGCCGCACACCCTCCCAGAGCTTTGCGGTGCACTCGAGACTCCCGGTGGGGGAGACGAGCCTTATCCTGTCACCGGTCTTTATGCCGAGCTTTTTAGCGTCTGCGGGGTTTATCTTGGCCACGTCGTCCCACCTCTCGTCCCCGGGGTCCACGTCCTTGAACTCGTAGTACCAGGTGCAGTTCGCTGACCTTCCCTCCCTGTTTAGCCGGGACTTGTGGTCCACGTGGACAAAGGGATACTCCCTCTCGTCGCCAAGCACGAAGGGCTCCTCATAGTGGGGGATAAAGGCCTTTTCGCCCCGGGCCTGGTAGAAACAGGTCTCGAGGATGTCGTCCACCGTGGTCTCGTGCTTTTCGGCATGCTTTTCCAGCGCGGCCTTCAGGGTCTCGCTGTAAAACTCAAACTTGTGGGTCTTGGTCTTCATCTTGCCCCAGCGCTTCCGGTAGGGGTATGGGTCGGAGTTCCAAACTCCCGTCTTTCTGAATTCCTCCCAGCCGCTGAACTTATCCCCGCCCTTGTGCTTCGCCGGGTCCCAGAGGTTCTGGGTGGCATACTTGAGCGCAAAGAGCGCGAACTCCTTTTCGTTGGTGGGCTCCCTGCCGGTCTCGGGGTCTTTGTACTCCTTATAGTGGTTGAGCAGGTTGTCGAACCCCCTTTCGGCCAGCTTCTCAGCTATTAGCCAGGGGATCTCCGTCTCGTCGGTCTTGTAGTCCCACACCGGCTTGATCAGCGGCTGACAGAGGGGCACGTGTCGGTATCCGTTGCCGATGGATTTTACGTAGCCCCACTTCTCGAAGAGGTGATGGGTGTTGGGAAGGATGATGTCCGAGAACCAGGAGAACTCCGAAGCGTTGGTGGTGATGTGGACGAGGAAAGGTATCTTGGAGAGCGCCCGCTCCCACCTCTCCGGCTGGGGCGCGGAGAACGCGAAGTTGTTCATGTATCCGATGGCCACCTTTATCTCGTAGGGGTCCTCATTGAGTATCCCGTCCGCCGCGTTGTTGGTGACCACCCCGCTGCCGGGCTTGCCCTTCTTCAGCGCGGGGAACTCCTTTCTTCCCCTATGGTCGATCTTCTCGTGCTTCTTGCCCTTTTTGGCGATGTCGTCCATGAAAGGCTTCGGCTTGGGGAACTTCTTCGTGTATTCCTTGTTGCTGGCGAGGGTCCCGCCCACGTTATCGCAGGCTCCCACAATGCCATTTAGCGCGTGGACCGCCATCGCGGTGTAGCCGCCCCGAACCTGCATGCAAGGGCCTCCCCCGAGCCATGAGATCGCGTGGGGCGCGGCCTTGCCGTAGTCTATGGCCACCCTCCTTATCTGCTCCACGGGCAGCCCTGCCCTTTCCGCGGCCCACTCCGGTCTCTTGTCCTTGAGCTCCAGGTTCCACCACTTTACGATCCCGTGGGTGTATATCTCCTCGAACTCCTCCTCCTTTACCTCCTGGCCGGCTATGAATCTATTGACGCCGTCCTTGAAGTCCCCCACAAAGGGCCTGTACCATAGGCCCTCCGTAAGGAGCACGTGCGCGATTGCCACGGCCAGTGCACCGTCCTCGCCCGGCTTGATGGGCAGCCACTCGTCGGCCTTGGCCGCGGTCGCGGAGAGTCTCGGCTCCACCACCGCAATCTTGGCCCTGTCGATTACGTCTCCCCACACGCTGGAGTAGTAGGAGACCTGGCGGTTGGCCGAGAGGGGGTCCGCGCCCCAGATGAGGATGTATCGAGAGTTCTCAACGTCGTACTGCCGGTAGTCCCATAATCCTTCCGTGAAGAAGGGCCCGAACTTCTCCGCCTCCGCGCACAGAGCAGAGTGGGAGATGTTGTTGGGGGAGCCGATGATCTTGGTCATGCGGTCGTAGAGGATGTCCCGCATGTAGGTGTAGCGGCCCCGCATGAGCATGTACTTGTGGGTCTCGTTGTTATGGCGCAGATCCATGATCTTGTCCGCGATGGTGCCCAGGGCCTCGTCCCAGGAGATGGGCACGAACCCCGGGTCCTCGTTCCGGCCCTTCTTCGGGTTGGTGCGCCTCATGGGCGCCTTGATCCTATCGGGGTCGTAGACCTGCTGGAGCGCGAGGTGGGCCCTGGGGCAGCTAGCCCCTCCGTTGACCTTGGAGTGGGGGTTGCCCCGCACCTTTACGGCCCTGCCGTCCACCACGTAGACTAGCTTGGAGCACCAGGAGGTGCAGCCCTGGCAGGTGCCGGGCCTCCATTCCCCCATCTCTTTCACTCCAGGCCTTTTCGACTCTGCCAGAGCCTTCAGGGTTGGCCTGAGGAGCCCCCCCAGGGCCGCGGAAGCACCCACCGCCGCGGAAGCCTGCAAAAAGCTCCTTCTGGTCAGCTTCAACCGGCCCATAAGATCCCTTGTGCTCTTTTCATCGATATCCCGTGCCATGTCGCCTCCAATCACGGTTTAATTCTCATTAGGGGACAGACTTTTTATCCAGTAGATAAGCTCTTCGGTTTCGAAGGGCCTGCGCAAACAAACGTCAATGTGACTGCTCATGGCCTCCTCCAGTTCGGGATGGAACGAACGGCTGGAAGTGGCGATAATCGAACCCCTGGGGTTCGCCTTTTTGAGACTGCGGATGAACAGGTTGTCGAGGGCCAAGGTGTCCAGGTCCAGAACGAGGGCGCAAAAATCGCCTTCCTGAAAGAGTTCAGGGAGTCCCTCCAACGATGATTTTTCCACTGAACGGTACTGGTGATGCTCGAGGGTCTCGCAGAGCTTCCGGCAGCGCTCTCTATCTGCATCAACCACGACGACCGTCCCCTTCATCTATGTTTCTCCGACCTAAATGACCTGGATAATCATCCAGTAACGACTTTGATTCACTAGAGGCAGTGGGCAATCTCTATGCCAATGGCAGGGTTTACCCTTTTTGGCGGGAGAAAATACGGGGGACCGCAGGGGCAAAACCGTTTTATATCAATTGGTTAGGAAAAGTAGAAATATCTTCCAGATTCGATGTCATGGGCGGTTGTTTATGTTGATAGGCAAGCGCTCTACGGAGAGCCGTGTAGCGCGTGCGGACATGCATCTGGCTGAATACCAAAATAATAATTGATATTGAACAGTTACGCGTGTCCGGCATCAGGACAGCGTGCCGGGGTGGGAACACTCGTAGTTCCGGGCGAGCGGGTTGGCAACATGGTCCTGCCTTTATGGATTATGCTGAAATCTTATGCCCGGCCGTATTATATGGGGAGTAGTCCGTTGACATCAGGAGGGTTCATCGATCCCGTATCTCTTCAGTTTGCTGTAGAGGGTGGAGCGGCTGATCCCAAGGCGCCGGGCGGCTTCCTTCTTGTTCCAGCCGCACTCCTTGAGCGTCTGTTCGATCACCATCTTCTCATGGTCCACCAGGCTTGAGGAGGGGTGCGGTTCATCCGCGCGCATTGAGGGGGGCAGGTCTCCCACCCGGATCTCATTCCCCTTTGCAAGAACCACCGCGTGCTCGATGCTGTTTTCCAGCTCCCGGACGTTGCCGGGCCAGGAGTGGTTGAGAATGACCTCCATGGCCTTGGGGGTTATTGCTCCGACCTCCTTTTCTTGCTCCTCCGCGAAGCAGCGCACGAAATGCTGGGCGAGAAGAGGTATGTCGTTTCGGCGCTCGGCCAGGGGAGGCAGAATGATGGGTATCACGTTGAGCCGGTAGTAGAGGTCCTCCCGGAAACGACCCTTCTTCACCTCCCCCAGGAGGTCCCTGTTGGTGGCCGCGATAACGCGCACATCCACCGTGAGGGTCTTTTCGCCGCCGACCCTTTCGAACTTCTGGGTCTGGAGCACCCTGAGGAGCTTTATCTGCGCGGAAGGGGAGATTTCACCAATCTCATCGAGGAACACGGTGCCGCGGTCCGCCTGCTCGAATCGCCCCGCCTTCCGGCGGACCGCGCCGGTGAACGCGCCCTTCTCGTGGCCGAAGAGTTCGCTCTCCAGGAGGGTCTCGGGGTACGCGGAGCAGTTGATCACCACGAACGGCTTGTCCCTCCTGTGGCTCAGCCTGTGGATGGCGCTTGCTATGAGCTCCTTGCCGGTGCCGCTCTCCCCCTGAATCACCACGGTGGCGTCCGTGGGCGCGATGTCCTCGATCAGCTTGTAGATGACCTGCATCTTGGGGTCTTTCCCCACTATCCCCATGAATACCGAGGACGAGGAGAGCCGGCCTTGGAGGTCTCGCATCTCCTCCTCGTGCAAGAGGGCCCTCTTTATCGCTCCCGCGGACTGATCCAGGATCAGGCCCACCAGCTCTATCTCCTGGATGTTG
>JARFUL010000157.1 GCA_029289015.1 Syntrophobacteria bacterium
ACAAGGTCGCCCGGCTCTGCTTTCTCCACCAGCACGGGGAGGTAATTCTGCGCAAACCCCTTGCCGAGCCCCTCTTTGGTCTTCGTCTCCACCAAGACGGTGGCCCCGGCCCCTTTGTGGGCCTTCGCGAAGAGTGCCCGCTTTTTGTCGCCGAGGGCTCTCAGGGCCTTGGCCCTGCTTTTGATGGTGCCCTCGGGGACCCTCGCCTGGATGCTCAGGGCCTCGGTGCCCGGCCGGGGGGAGTAGGGGAACACGTGGAGATAGGAGAGGGGCAGCTTCTCAATGAGCCCCAGGGTCTCCTCGAACTCCCCCTCACCCTCGCCGGGGAACCCGGCCATAACGTCCGCGCCCAGCCCGAGGCGCGGTATCCGGGCCGCGGCCTCGAGCACCGTGTTGCGGTAGAGGTCCGGGGAATACCACCTGCCCATGCGCATGAGCACCTCCTTTGAGCCTGACTGGAGCGGGATGTGGAGGTGGGGGCAGAGCCTTTCGTCCCTGGCCATGATGGAGAGCAGCCCGTCGGTCACCTCGGTGGGCTCCAAAGATGACAGCCTGATCCGGTAGTGGCCGGGGGTCTCGAGGAGCTCCTTGAGCAGCCGGGCCAGGTCGAACTCCGGGCCCAGGTCCCGGCCCCAGAACCCGAGGTGGATCCCCGTGAGCACCACCTCCGGGTGGCCCGCGGCCACCAGCCTCTCGAACCCGGCCCTCGCCTCATCCAAGCGAAGGGAGCGCGGCCCGCCCCTGGCATGGGGGACCAGGCAGTAGGTGCAGAACGCGTCGCACCCGTCCTGGACCTTGAGGAAACCCCTGGTCCTATTGGGGAACCTAGCGACATCGAGGCCGCGGAGCGTTGTTGCGCCCTCAAGGCCCGAGACCAGCAGGACCTCCTCCCCTTTGAGTATCCCGGGCAGAAGCTCTGCTATGTCCAGCTTTTCCACACTGCCCAGCACGGCCACAACCCCAGGGATCTCCATCAGCGCGTCGGGCTCAAGCTGCGCGTAGCACCCCAGCGCGACGGCTCTGCCGCCGGCCTTTACGCCCCTTCTCAGCAGCTGGCGGGACTGGTACGCGGCCCTCGAGGTCACCGCGCAGGTGTTCACCAGGTGAACCTCGGCCCGCGACCCCTTTTCCGCCTCGGTCCAGCCCAGGGAGCTCAGCCCGAGCGAGATGTGGGCCGACTCGCACTGGTTCACCTTGCACCCCAGGGTGCTCAGGGTAAAGCGCACCGTATCACCCCTCCGCCCAGGACCCGGTCACTCTCGTAAAAGACCGCGGCCTGGCCGGGCGTCACCGCGTCCACGGGCCTTTCGGTCTTTACTTCGAGGCTTTGGCCCCTCGTTTTGAGGGACGCGGCCACACGCGCAGCCGCGTAGCGTATCTTCACCTCGACACCAACGGCCTCGTCCGGGCTTTTCTCCTCGCGCCACACCACCTCGTCCACCAGGAACCCCGATGCCAGAAGGTCCTTCTTGGACCCCACCACCAGCCTGTTGGCCTCCGGCTCCACCCTGAGCACGTAGTAGGGCTCCCTCGCGGGCACGTTTATGCCCCTTCTCTGGCCCACCGTGTAGTTTAAGACCCCATCGTGGGTGCCGATGATGTTGCCCTTTAGGTCTATGATAGGCCCCTGGGAGAAGAGCTCGGGGGGAAGGTGGGCTCTCAGGAACTCGCCAAGGGACCCGCGCCCGAGAAAGCACAGGTCCTGGGAGGTGGGGAGCACGACCTTGGAGAGCCCCGCGGCCTCGACCCTAGCTAGGGTTTCGTCCCTTGTGAGGCCGCCCAGGGGAAAGAGCAGCCTCCTGAGGCTCTCTTCGCGCACGCGGTAGAGGAAGTATGACTGGTCTTTATCCCGGTCCTTGCCCCTCGTGAGCCAGGGCTTCCCGGTTTCGTCCTCCCGGAGCCGCGCGTAGTGGCCCGTGGCCACGCGGCCCGCGCCGAGGTTCAGGGCCTCATCCAGGAGCGCGCCGAACTTGATCTTGAGGTTGCACACCACGCAGGGGTTCGGGGTCTTTCCTTGCCTGTAGGCCGAAAGGAAGGGCGCGAGCACCAGCTCCTTGAAAGGCTCTCTTAGGTCTATCACCTTGAGCGAAATTTCGAGCCTCGCCGCGACCTCCCGGGCCGCGTGGAGGGCCCTCTTCGCGGTCTCAACCGGCAGGACCATGT
>JARFUL010000158.1 GCA_029289015.1 Syntrophobacteria bacterium
ACCTGCTCCCAGTGCCACAAGGGCCCGGACGTGCCCGCATACGGCGTCTACTCGGTGAGCAAGCACGGCAATATCCACGCCGCGCTAAAAGGGAGCTGGGACTTCGACGCGGTGCCCTGGAAGGTGGACCGCGATTTCACCGCGCCCGCGTGCGCGACCTGCCACATGAGCCTCGTGGTGGCGGGAGAAGGACAGGTGGTCGCGCGAAGGACCCACCGGATGAACGACCGGCTGCCCTGGCGGCTCTTCGGGGTGGTCTACGGGCACCTCCATCCCAAATCACCGGACACCACCATAATACGCAACTCAGCGGGACAGCCCCTTCCCGCGACCCTGGACATGAAGTTCGCTTCCCAATTTCTTATAGAGACCAAGGAGTACGACCGGAGGCTTCACGCGATGAAGTCGGTCTGCCTGGCCTGCCACGCGACGGGGTGGACCGACGCGCACTTCGAGAAGATGGAGGAGACGATCCGGGAGACCAACAGGCTGACCCTCACCGCGACCAGGATACTTTCCCAGGCCTGGGCCCGTAAGATCGAGTCCCCGGATTCGCTCTTCAACGGGCCCATGGAGAGGCTCTGGGTGGAGGGCTGGCTCTTCTACGCCAACTCCACCAGGCTCGCGGCTGCGATGGCCGGCGCGGACTACGGGGTTTTCGAGAAGGGCCGCTGGTACCTCATGAGAAACATCGTCATGATGCAGGAAATGCTCTCAAGGGGCCGCTAGGGGTGTTCCGGGAGAGCCGGGAGAGTTATGGTTCAAAGACAAAGGAGTTTAAAATGAGGGCAAGATTTTCATACATTATCGCGGCGGCGGTTGTGTTTGCCTGCCTTTTCTATCTCTCTCTCCCCGCGGCGGCCGAAGCGCCGGCTGTGGGCGGACAGTTCCCCGACATCCCCCTCATCGCGCCCAAGGATAAGGGCCAGGCTGACTACCTGGGGCTCACCCCGGGCAAGGGTTTCAGGGTGCCGGACATCCGGGCCGACCTGGTGATCGTGGAGGTCTTCTCCATGTACTGCCCCTACTGCCAGGCCGAGGCTCCAGTGCTCAACACCCTTTACGGGAAGATCGAGGCGGACCCCTCCCTCAGGGGCAGGATAAAGCTGGTGGGAATAGGCGCGGGCAACTCCACCTTTGAGGTGAACTTCTTCAAGAGGAAATACCAGGTGCCCTTTCCCCTCCTTCCGGACGACGACTTCTCAATCCACAAGGTTCTCGGAGGGGTCAGGACCCCCTACTTCATCGTGGTGAAGAACCTCGGGGGAGGAGGCCACGAGGTGGTCTTCTCCCAGGGCGGCGCGTGCGGCCGCGCGGACGATTTCCTCAAGAAGGTGATAGGTCTAGGCGGCCTCAAGACCAGATAGAAGGGGAGGCGCAATGAAGCATATAAGGTTGGCTAAAAGGGCCCCGTATCTCTTGGTCGCGGGACTCTTCGTGCTCGCGACCTTTCATATGGGCCTGGCAAAGAGCGTGAAGAGGCAGTCCATCTACAGCCCCGGCAAGCTCAAGCCCACAGACTCGAGGCTCAAGGTGAGGGTGGGCCAGAAGGCCCCGAACTTCACCCTGCCGGCCCTGGGCGACAGGGAGGTCTCCCTTCGCGACTACCGGGGCAAGAAGAACGTGGTCATCTCCTTTGTGCCCGCGGCCTGGACCCCGGTCTGCTCCGGCCAGTGGCCCGGCTACAACCTGGCTGAGGAGTTCTTCGTGAAGTACGACGCGGTGCTCCTGGGGATAACCGTGGACAACATCCCCACCCTTCACGCGTGGACCGGGGAGATGGGGGAGCTCTGGTTCCCGGTGCTCTCGGACTTCTGGCCCCACGGAAAAGTTGCCGATAGGTACGGGGTGCTCCGGTCCGACGGGGTCTCCGAGAGGGCGCTCTTTGTCATAGACAAGACCGGGACCATCCGCTACATAGACGTCCACGACATAAACATGCCCCCCAGGCTGGAAGTCCTGGTGGAAGAGCTGAAGAAGCTGAACAGATAACCGACTAAAATTGCTCAATTCTAGATATAGGAGGGTTCCATCATGTCCAAGAAGAAGTACGAGGTAAGGGGGGAGTGCCCCTCGTGCGCGTGCGGCACCATAACCCACCTCAGCACAGAGCAGGTGAAGGAGAAGTACAT
>JARFUL010000159.1 GCA_029289015.1 Syntrophobacteria bacterium
GCGATAGATAGATATAATAAAAATCCTATACAAATAATGTATAATAAAATTTCTTTCATTTCCAATGCTCCGTCTTTAAATAAACTCTCATTCTATTCATATTAGATTAAATCTTCATAACTTATTTACAAAATATCATAACTACAAAAAAATAAAAGGAAAAAACCCGCCCCACCCGGGACGGGCCATCTCTTCCTATCTTAGAGAAACCTATTTCTTGTCAAACCCCAGCCCCGCGAAGGCCAGCTTTCTGCGAACGAACGCGAGCTGGTCCAACAGCGGCACCTGCTGGGGGCAGTTGTCGTGGCAGGCCATGAGCCCCACGCACCCGAACGCGCCCTCGTCCGTGCCCACCACCTCGAAGTACTGAGCGGTGGACCTGTCGTCCCGGGGGTCCACCATGAACCTCGCCACCCGGTTGAGCCCCGCCGCGCCCAAAAAGTCCTCCCGGATGTTAGCGGTCGCGCACCCCGCGATGCAGCACCCGCACTCGATGCACCGATCAGCATCGTAGATCTTTATGGCCAACTTATTGGGCATCCTGGCCTCTTCGGCCTGGAGGTCGAACATCTTGTCCGTGTGGATCCAGCCCCCTATCCTCTCGTTCATCATCCTGAACCAGGTACCAGTGTCCACCGCCAGGTCGCCCACCATCTTGAACACGGGGAGCGGCATGAGGGTGACGGCTTCCGGGAGGTCCTGGGTGAGGGTGCGGCACGCGAGCTTGGGCTCTCCGTTCACCATCATCCCGCAGGAGCCGCAGATCGCGGCCCGGCACACGAAGTCGAACATGAGGGACGGGCCTTGCTCTTCCCGGATCTTGTTCAGCGCGACGAAGAGGGTCATCATGGGAATCTCGGTGAGCCTGAACTCGTCCATGCGGGGCTTTACGCCCGGCTCCCCGGGGTTGTAACGGAATATTTTGAAGGTGAGGGTTCTGGCCATGTCGGGTTCTCCTTGTCCTCGTTGCCTGCTATTCGTCGCTTCCCGGCTCGGGCAGCGGCGCGTCCTCCGCGATGGGGACCGCGGCCTCGCCGTAGCCCCGGTCTCCGGGGGGAAGCTCCGTTATGGTCACCGGCTCGTACTCCAACCTGGGAAGGGTCGCGCCCTCGTCCCAAAAGGCGAAGGTCCTGGTGAGCCAGTTCTCGTCGTCTCTCTCGGGGAAGTCCTCCCGGAAGTGGCTGCCCCGGCTCTCGGTGCGCTTTAGCGCGCCGTACGCGATTGAAAGCGCTATCCTGACCATGCCTTCGAGCTTCAGGGCCTGGCCCAGCTCCGGGTTCGCGCCCTTGCCCGAGGAGCGGAGCCCCACGTTCTTGGACCGCTCGAGCACCTCCTGGAGGATCTCCACCGCCTTCTCCAACCGGTGGGCCATGCGGAAGATGCCCACCCTCTCGAGGAGCGCGGTGCCCATTATGTCTCTCAGTTCGTAGACGTTCTCTGTTCCGTTCCTGCCGGAGATTATGCTCTTGATCTTCTCCGCGAGCCTCTTCTCCTCGTCGTCCACCAGCTTGGAAGGATATTCAAGCTCAACGGAGCGGGCCCACTCGGTCGCGGACTCGCCCACAACCATGCCGGTGACCAGGGTCTCGGCCAGGGAGTTGCCGCCCAGCCGGTTGAACCCGTGTATGTCCCAGCAGCCCGCCTCCCCCGCCGCGAAGAGCCCCTTCAGGCCGTAGGCCTCGCACCGGATGTTGGTCCTCACCCCGCCCATGGAGTAGTGCTGGGTGGGCCGGACGGGGATGAGCTCCTTGATGGGGTCTATGCCGCCGAAGTTGAGGCAGATGTTGTATATCTCCCTGAGATTGGTAGTTATATGCTTCTCGCCCAGGTGCCGGATGTCGAGCCAGAGGTGCTCGCCGTAGTCGGACTTTACCCCCTTGCCCGCGCGCATGTGCTGGACCATCCTGCGGGAGACCACGTCTCTCGAGGCCAGCTCCTTCTTGCCCGGCTCGTAGTCGGGCATGAACCGGTACTCGTCCTTGTCCAGGAGGTAGCCGCCGTCGCCCCTCGCGCCCTCGGTGATGAGGATCCAGGTGGGGACCATGCCCGTGGGGTGGAACTGCACCGCCTCCATGTTCCCCAGCGAAACCACGCCGGTGTTGAGCGCGAGGGCCATGCCCGTGCCCTCGTTGATCACCGCGTTGGTGGACGCGGCGTAGAGCCTGCCGTAGCCCCCCGTCGCGATGATGGTGGAGCGCGCGATGTACCTTTTCAGCTTCCCGGTCCTGAGACACCTGGCCAGCGCGCCGAAGCACCTTTGGCCGTCGTGGATGAGGACCAGGGCCTCCACGCGGTCGTGCACCGTGACCCCCAGCTTCACCACGATGGAGTCCACCGTGTACTGGAGCGAGTGGCCGGTGCCGTCGGAGGTGTAGCAGCACCGCCACTTGGCCATGCCGCCGAAGTCCCGCGCGGTGATGAGCCCGGCCTTATCCTCTCTCTCGAAGATCTCCCTGCCGTCGGGGAGCACCCTCTGGCCGGCCTCCACCCTGTTCCAGGGCACGCCCCAGAAGGCCATCTCCCGGACCACCTCGGGCATCTTGTCCACAAAATATCTCACCACGTCCTGCTCAGCGCCCCAGTCCGAGCCTTTGACCGTGTCCAAGAAATGGGTGTCCGGGCAGTCGCCGTCGCCCATTGCGCAGTGGCCGAGCGCGGCCTGCATGCCTCCCTGGGCCGCGGTGGAGTGGGACCTCCTGGGGGGCACCAGGCTGAGGACCGTAACGTCCATGCCCCGGACCGCGGCCTCTATCGCGGCCCTCTCACCGGCCAGGCCCGCGCCGATAACGAGCACGTCCGTTGTATGTATGTCGTGAGTGCTCATCAGGCACCTCCCCCGTTGACCTTGATTATGAAGTAGAAGACTAAGAGCGAGATTATTCCCAGCGCCAGCATGATCATGGTTATCTTGGAGAGCGCCTTTGAGGCCTTCTCACGCTGGAAGAAGCCCCACTTGAGACACTGCCGGTACACGCCGATGGACGCGTGGAACTCCCCCACCAATAGGAGCGCCACGTAGAACCAGAAGTAGGGACCCTTGATCCTCAGCGCGGACTTGGCCGCGTCTATGGGCCAGTCGGAGAGCACGGCCCAGATGTGGATGGACGCGAGGATCCCGATGGCCGCGCCGGTGCCTATCTGCACCAGCCATATCCAGGAGTCCTTGTGGTTTATCTTCCTCATGTGCTGCCAGATGATCCTCTGCTCCTGGACCTTGAGCGGCACCCTCCTCCCCGCGACCACTACGTGGAGGAGAATCGCAAAGATGACGAACGCGATGCCAGCGTGGGAGATGTAGTAGGGGTCTAGGATCGCGGGCACCAGGTTGAAGAGCCTGGTGCCGAAGATTATGGTGGACACGAAGAGCATGTGTGTCCAAAGAAAGAGCGCGAGGAAGAGCCCCGTGGCCAACTCCGCCAGGTCCGCCAGAAGGTCGAACTTGGGATTCCTGGTTAGGGTTTTTTGGACAAGCAATTTTCCTACCTCCGTCCCGTAGCTTTAATTATCAGGCACAAAAGGGCTGGCCGACCCGCGGCAAACAGCCCTCATGACAGGCTTAAGCAATCCGGCACAACGCTACGGCCTACTCGAGCCTCAACGTAATGACCGGGACCTCACAGGACCTTATCACCAGCTCCGTCACGGAGCCCATGAGCGCGTGCTCCAGCCCCTTGCGGCCGTGGGTGCCCATGACCACGAGCCCCGCGTCCTCTTCTTTGGCCGCGTTGATGATCTCCTCCACCGGGTCGCCCACCCTGATCTTGAAGCTCACGTTGCTCGCGCCCTCGAAGTACTCATCCTGGAACCGGGCCATACTCTTTTCAGCCTCCACCATTATCTCGTCCCTGAGGACGCTCAGGGAGGAGCGGGGCACCGAGATCCTGGCGTAGAACTTGAGGTCTCCCACCACGAAGAGGGTCACCAGGTGCGCGTCGAACTTTTCAGCCAGCCCCCTGGCAAGCGCGACCATGGTCTCAGCATGCTCGATGGACCAGGTAAAGTCTATGGTAAATAAGATCCTGTTTACTTCCAAGGCTCGTGCCTCCTATGCGCCGCTTTGTGATTTTTATAGCAATAGGCCCCATGGCGGTCAAGGGAATTGTGGACGGTTCAAAGCGCGGGCAAAGAGAGTTTTTACCGTGTGGGGGGGCCTTAGATGTTAGTATTACTTAAGGGGGACTCCCCCTTTTGACCCGCGCCATATCTTTTTGATACGAACCCGGCCGCTCGC
>JARFUL010000160.1 GCA_029289015.1 Syntrophobacteria bacterium
GCGAGCAAGACCCACCGGCGCCAGACCTCCTCAAGGGGTCCTGGGGCCCGGGGGTATCCCCTTAGCGCCTCGTCCCTCAGCGCGCTGCGCCAGAGCGCGCCCGCGGGCATGGTGCCGTCTTCAACGAACAAAAAGGGGGCCGGGTCGCGCCCATCGGCCCTTCCCGCGAGGTGCTCCACCGCGGTGCCCGCGTAGAGGAAGCTCAGCCCGTCCTTCCAGGAGGAGTCGTAGCTTTCCCCGGTAAGGAGCCCGTGTCGGGCCTCTTTAATCATCTCCTTGAACCCCCTGGGGTTGTGCGTGTCCAAAAAGGGCCTGACCGCATAGAAGAGCGGGAGAGCGCCGGAAGCGAGGATCGCATTGAAAGGCTCCTCTTCCCCGTACCCGAATATCATGAGCCCCTTTGCCCCGTGCCCCCTGGAATTTATCTCTTTTATCGCGAGCTTGAGGCTGGGTGACCGGCTCCTTCTCGTGTCGTCCACCAGGATGATGACCGTGTTTGGACACAGCCTCTTAAGGGCCAGGCAGACCGAGGTGAGGTAGTCGGTGTCCAGGGCCCTCTTTGAGCTCATGAAGAACTTGTCCACCCACGGCACCACCAGGCCGCGCGGGGGGAGAACCTCTTCACCCGCGGCCAAAATCCCGCGAAGGAGAGAAAAAAGCTCCCTGATGTTGCCCTTATGCGCTAGGTGGGCTTCCACGTAGAGGCCGAGCTCCTTGCGAATCTCGCGGGCCGGCCTCGCGACCGGGGCCAGGTGGCCCCTTTCTATACCGGTGCAGAGCGATTCGGCCTCGCGCACCAGTTGGTGGTCAAGGAGGGAAGGGTCCCGCCTGGCCTCTGCCAGGGTTTTCAGGTCGCCCAGGGGACCGGCCAGTCCGGGCGCGACGATCCTGGTGCGAAAGAGGCCTTCTAGCCCATCAATGAGCCTCCCCAGCTCCCCGTCCTCCCGGATGCGCCGCGAAGCATTCCTCTCCTCGCGGCCCACCGCGTCGGCAAATGCCGGTGCTGTGTCCCCATCCACCTGCCGGTGGAGCCCGGGGATGCCCCACCCCACCGACGCGGCCAGGCTCGCGTTGCAAA
The DNA here is from genome assembly GCA_029289015.1 of Syntrophobacteria bacterium. Taxonomy (GTDB): domain Bacteria; phylum Desulfobacterota; class Syntrophobacteria; order JARFUL01; family JARFUL01; genus JARFUL01. Next base: position 1,079 of record JARFUL010000160.1, read on the forward strand.
GGAGCGCCACCGGCCGTTTTAGGGCCCGGCTAACCCGGGACGCGAGCCCAAAGGTGTGCCTGCACTCCCGGGCCTGGAATCCAACGAGGCTCAAAAATCCCCCAACCTCGGCCCCTGCCCCCAGCCCGGGCCAGTAAACCGGCTCCTTCGAGGTTCCCCGGGGCGCGACCTCGCGCACCAGGTATGCCGCGGGGGTGGGAAGAGAACCCCTGAGCCCGCGAATATCTCCGGACCCCGCGGCCAGAATAATACGTCGCAACACGAGGGAGAGCCTCCCGGGGCCGTACCTCCTCGCGAGAAAGGCCAGGGCCGCGACCAGACCCAGGGTAATGGGGAGCCCCGTGCGGCCCCCGAGCCGCGCCGCGGCCCTCTTTACCTCGGGGCTGAGAGACCTGAGCGCGCGCGCGTCCAGCCTAAGGGACCCGAACCGGACCCGCTCCTGCCGGAGCCCCCTCCCTTTGAACCTCTCCTCGAGAAGAAAGGCGCCGCGTTCCGGGCCTTGCACGAGGACCGCGATCTCCCCCAGCCTCTCCCTGAAAGGGCCACGAGCGCGCGTGAGCATGGAGACGCGCCGAAGCCTTCGGGAGAGCAGCGCCAGGTTGGACGGCTCATCCGGGAAGGGTCCCGAGAGAAGCGCGGCCGCGGCAGCCTCCCTCGCGTCCCCGTGTCCCATGAGGCCCGAGCGGATTGCCGCATCCACCTCAGCCGCACCTCCACCGCCCCTGGAAAGCGCGGCTATCGCGTCCTCGAAGCGCGGGCCGGGAGGCTGCAAACCCCGTCCGCTATGGGTCTTGGCCGCATTTCGGTTCATGGCCGAAATACTACCAGAGGACCCGGAAAAAAACACCTGTTACAAATTTCGTTGTCGCCTGTATATTATAAAAGGCCTTAAGATACCTTCCCCGGGCGCGGCCTCTGCCCGGGGACGCGTTAATGTATCTTTAATACCTGGATTTTTGCATTATAATTATAGGATGCATTCCAAGATGGACGATTCAGGCTACCTCACCTGCCTCATCGGAGAAGAGAAGGACCTCTTCAGGGTGAGCGTGGCCCGGGGAAGGGCCGAGGTGTCCGGCAGGCTCGACAGCCGCCACAACTCCTGCTCCGGCGTGGTGCACCGGGGGCTCATCGCCGCGCTCCTGGACACCGCGATGGGAAAGGCCTTCACCTCCCTGGGGCTCTTGGGCATGACCGCGATCTTCAAGGTGGACTACCTGGAGGAGCTCACCCAAAATGAGACGGTGAGCGTCCGGGCCCGGGTGGTGAGGGAGGATATGAGCCGGGTGGTGGCTGAGGGCCAGGTGAGGTGCGGGCCCGGGAAAAGGCCGGTCGCGGTGGGCCACGCGGTTTTCCTCAAATCCGCTGACGCGTCAGGCAGCGAGGATATCTCTTGAGCCAGGGGTTTTTAATATGAGGGGAAATATCATAAAAAACGCGGCTTATCTCTTTATTTTGGTCATCACTCTCTGGCTTATCCATGCCGCGCCCGCCAGGGCCTACGACCCGGCAGGACCCGCGCGGGGCACGATCAATGTTGCGGTGTTCAGGGACGTCCTTGTCTCTTCGGGCGAGGTGGTGGCCAACTACGAGAAAAAGTTCTTCGCCAAGCTCAAAGAGATGGATAATGTGAACCTCTCTAATGGCCCGGAAGTTCTGAACCTCCACGGGACCGAGGCGGGGCGCTGGTTCAACCTGGCCGCAAAAGGCTCGCCCGCGCCCTTCAAGGTGTTCCAGGGCCAAAACGTGGACTATCTCGTATTCTTCACCCTGAAGGTCATGACCTCGTCCGCGCTGATGCAGGTCCACCTGGTGAACCTCGGCGCGTTGAACATAAAAAACTACAGTGTAATCAGGTATTTCACCCCCAGCGACGCCAGGACCATGGGAGGCTTCCAGTCTGTCTACCTCAGGATACGCAGGCAGTTCTACGAGCACGTGTCCGCCGTGTTCCCCGGCACCCTTCAGCAGAAGGGCTCCCTTGCCGGCAGAGAGCCCGCGGTGGTGCCGGCTCCGGCCTCCCCTCCGAAACCGCGGCCCGCGTCTTATCAGCCTCGGGTGGTGAAGCCCAAATATCGCCCGGCAGCCCGGCTCCCCCGTCGGCCTTTGGCGCAGAAACCCGGTCCTCCCGTGGCGCAAAGACCGGGCCCAGCGCCGCACCCACCCGGCACGGGGGAGATCATTTTGCCGGGCGGGGCTTCGGTCCCGGACTCCGGCGCGCAGGTGAATATTCCCCCGGGCGGGTTTAAGTCCCCATGGGGCCCGAATGATTGAATTGGGGCGTAAACGTTAAACAGACGGCAGACCCAGAAAAACCGCAAAGCGCGCCCGGGTTTTTCCTGAGCCGTTAAAGAAATGCAACCAAAGGAGACTGGTTAATGTTGAATGTCAACCGTTTACGGATTAAACAGGCCCTGGTCATCCTGGTGACCCTGGCTCTCCTGTTCGGCCTGGGGCCCTCGCCAGGCGAGGCAACGGTCAGCCCGCTGGGGCCCAACACCATCAGCGAGCTGGCCGAAAAGGTCAAGTCGTCGGTGGTGAACATATCCACCACCAAGATCATAAAGAGGAGAAGGTTTCCCTTCCCGCACCCCTTCGGGAACCGCGGCCCCTTCAGGGACTTCTTCGGGGATGACATGTTCGAGAGGTTCTTCGGCGAGCAGAACCCCAGCCGTGAGAGGGAGTCCCACTCCCTGGGCTCCGGCGTGATAATCGAGAGCCAGGGGGTCGTGCTCACCAACTCCCACGTGGTGGAGGGCGCGGACAAGATAATGGTGAAGCTCCTGAGCGGCAAGGAATACGACGCGGAGCTCATGGGCAGGGACCAGCTCACCGACCTGGCCCTGTTGAACCTGAAGGGGGCCGAGGGCCTCCCCGTGGTGCCCCTGGGAGACTCCGACAGGGTGAAGGTGGGGGAGTGGGTCATAGCCATAGGCAACCCCTTCGGCCTGGGCCACACCGTAACCGCGGGGATAATCTCCGCGAAGGGCAGGGTCATCGGGGCCGGGCCCTACGACAACTTCCTCCAGACCGACGCGGCCATCAACTTCGGCAACTCCGGCGGGCCGCTCTTCAACCTCAAGGGCGAGGTCATCGGCATAAACACCGCGATCGTGGCCAGGGGCCAGAACATCGGGTTCGCGATCCCCGTGAACATGGCCAAGGAGCTGCTCCCCCAGCTCAAGGCGGGCAAGGTGCTGAGGGGTTGGCTGGGGGTGGGGATCCAGCCAGTGACCGAATCCCTGGCCAAGTCTCTGGGGATCAAGACCACCCAGGGCGCGCTGGTCTCCCAGGTCTTCGACGACGGCCCGGCCAGGAAGGCGGGGCTCGAGCCCGGCGACGTGATCGTGGTGGTGGGCTCGAAGAGGATAAAGGACATCCACGAGCTCATAAGGCACGTGGGCAAGCTCAAGCCGGACGAGAAGGTGAAGGTCAGGGTCATCCGCAACGGCGAGAAGAAGAATCTCTTCGTGGTCCTGGGAACCAGGCCGGAGAAGGTCGCGAAGGTTGAAAAGAAGCTGGAGAACGGCGGCAAGGTGGGGCTCAAGCTCCAGGATCTGACCCCGGGGCTGGCCAGGAGATTCGGCTTGGCAAACAGGACCTACGGCGCGCTCATTGTTGAGGTTACGCCCGGCTCCCTGGCCGCGGATGCAGACCTGATGTCCGGCGACCTCATCGTGCAGGTGGACCGCCAGGTGGTGATGAACGTCCAGGCCGCGCTCAGGCTCCTCAAGAAGGCCGAAGAAAAGGAGGTCGCGCTCCTCCTCATAAAGAGGCGGAACAGGACCCTGTTCGTGGGGCTGCAGCTCAAGCGGTAGGCAAGATAAAAATAAAAGCGCGACGGGCCGGGAGCCGTGGGGTCCGTCGCTTTTTTTTAGGTTAGAATTAAAATAGACAAAAGAGCCGATACCTATATTTGGCTGTATTCATTGCCCCTTTCAACCGATAGATAGTTACCACCCGAGGCCGCGTTCATTCGCGCGCTCAGGACCAACAGGTCGTACCTCAGGGAATACAGAATACAAAACAGAGCGGGAAACACGCTCTGGGTGCAGGACAGGGGGCATATCATCCTGGACAGCGCGGGAAGAATCGATTATGTGTCAGGGGTCTTTTTCGACATTACGGAGCTAAAGCGGATGGAGGAGGAAAAGCTCAAGGGGGAGCGCCTCCGGGGTGTTCTCGAAATGGCCGGAGCCGCATGCCACGAGCTGAACCAGCCCCTGCAGATAATTTCCGGGCTTTCCCAGCTCATGGAAAAGAACATACCTGAAGACGACCCGCTCTTCGAGATGATCATCATGATGAAGGAG
>JARFUL010000161.1 GCA_029289015.1 Syntrophobacteria bacterium
GAGAAGACTTAAGCAGGTTTCTTATCATACTAAAAGGACTATATTTTATTGATTTCATAATTAATTTTATCGAGTAAGTTGCGTTAAAATAAATTTATTGCCTTAAAACTATTTAATGCCTAATAACTCCTCGCGACAATAAACTCCGCGAGCATCTGAAGCGTATCCTTGGTGGGTGAGCTGGGGAAGTTGGCCAGACAATCGATCGCGCGGCCGCGGTACTCGTCCGCGAGGTCCACGGTGTAGTCGAGCCCCTTTGCCGCGTCTATTATCTCCTTGGCCCTGGCAAAGCCCTCGGGGGACGCGTCCCCCGAGATAAGGAGCGAGCGGAGCTCCTTTGCGTGCTGGGTGGAGCCGTTCTCAAAGACCCGGATCGCGGGGAGCGTCACCTTGCCCTCCTTGAGGTCGCCCCCCACGGGCTTGCCCAGCTCGCCGGGGTCGGCCCGGTAGTCCAGAACGTCGTCTATGAGCTGGAACGCGTACCCCAGGTTCAACCCGTAGCATAGGAGCGCGTCCTCCATTTCCGGGCTGGCCTCGCCGAGGATCGCGCCCACCTGGCACGCGCCCGCGAGGAGCACCGCGGTCTTGCGCCTTATTATCTCCAGGTACTCCGCCTCGGTCATCTCCGGGTTGTCCGCGTTTATCAGGGAGAGCACCTCGCCCTCGGCCATGGTGGTGGTGGTGTCGGCCAACACCTCGATGATCCTCATGTCCTGGTGCCTCGACGCGAAGAGGTAGGAGATCGCGTAGAGGAAGTCCCCCACCAGGATGGAGGCCTGGTTGCCCCAGATGGAGTTGGCCACGGGATGGCCCCTCCTCAGGTCGGAGGAGTCCACCACGTCGTCGTGGAGCAGGGTCGCGGTGTGCAGGTATTCAAAGATTATGGAGAGCGGCCAGTGGTCGTCCTTGTCGTACCCGGTGAGCCTCGCGGAGAGCACCATGAGCAGCGGGCGGATCCTCTTGCCGCCCGACTCCATGATGTAGCGGGCCACGCGGTTGATGAGCAGAACCGTGGAGTTGAGGTGCGCGTCGATCTCCTTCTCGATCCTTTCGAGGTCGTCCCGCACAGCCTCGTAGAGCTTGGCCTTAAGCTCCCGGCCCCTCCTTATGTCTATGGAAGAAGCTCTCTTCACCGTATTGCCCGGTGCCCCCCGTCACGTTTGTGAACCTAAGCGCAATTATGTTACTTCAAGAAACGAATCTGTTCAAGGACTCATAGAAGATTTGGCCACAAGATCGTATTTAAGCGCGAGGGTGACCGTAACCTCGAAGAACTCCCCGAACTCCACATATTCCGCGTCCTCCACCAGAACGGAGCCGTCTATCTCGGGGGCCTGGAACGCGGCCCTGGCAAAGGTGGTGCCATCCTCAACCTGGCCCTCCTTCACCACCTCGATCCTTAGGCCCTTCCGGCGGCTGAGAAGCTCCCGGGATATACCCGCCTGGAGCTTCATCACCTCTTTGATCCTGAAACTCTTAACCTCTTTGGGGAGTTGGCCGGGGAGGCCCGCGGCCTTCACCCCTTCCTCCGGGGAGAACCTGAACACCCCCAGGTGCTGGACCCGCGCGGCGCGCACAAAGTCCAGAAGGTTCGAGAAGTCCTCATCGGTCTCACCGGGGAATCCCACCATCAGGGTGGTGCGGAACACCGCGCCCGGAACAGCGGCCCGCACCTTTTCAATAAGCCTGAGGAACCGATCACCGTCCCCCGCGCGGCCCATGCTTCTCAGCACCCTCTTGGACGAGTGCTGGAAGGGTATGTCGAAGTAGGGGACCAGGGGAAGCCCCCGCGCGAACGCGTCCAGGAGCCGGTTGTCCAGCCCCGTTGGGTTGAGGTAGAGGACGCGGATCCAGTGGAACCCCTCTATCGCGGCCAGCGCGTCGAGGAGGCCGGAGAGGCTTTTCCGGGGCTCAAGGTCCCGGCCCCAGCGGGTGGTGTCCTGGGCCACCACGATGAGCTCCTCCACCCCGGTCTCGGCCAGCCACCGGGCCTCTGCCAGAATCTCCTTTTCAGGCCGGCTGGCAAAGTCTCCCCGTATCTGGGGTATGAGGCAGAAGGAGCAGTTGTGGGAGCACCCTTCCGCGATCTTGAGGTACGCGTAGGGGACCGGCGTGCTGAGCACCCTGGGGAGCCTTCCCGCGGGGAGGAGGTGGGGCGGCGCGGTGATTAGTGCGGGATCGGTGCCCCTTTTCCGGGTTGTCGCGAGGTGGGGGATTATAATATCCGGCGGCACGGGGCCGAAGAACCCCGCGACATCCGGGAGGAGCTCCTTGAGCCTCTCGCGGTAGCGCTGCACCAAACAGCCCACCACATAGACCGGCCTTTCACTCTGCACGAGCTCCAGGATGGTGTCCACCGACTCCGTTACCGTGTCCTCGATGAACGCGCAGGTGTTCACCACGATGAGGTCTGCCTCGTGCTCTTCGGCCGCGAAGGAGTAGCCCTCCCCGGCCAGGGCCGCCACGAGATACTCGGTGTCCACCCTGTTCTTTGGACACCCCAGGCTCACCACGTATACCCTGGGCAATACTGCCTCCTGTTCCCGGTGGCTGTGCGCCTCAGCGCGCGAGACCGATCGCCGTGTGGGTGTCGATCAGGTAAAAGCCCAGCACGCAGAACGCGATCACAAAGGCCGAAAATATTAGAGCTCTGCCCGGGTCGAGCCTTCCGGACCGCGCACCGCGGTGAAAGAAGGTGTCCCCGCCCCAGATATATGAGACCAGGGAGTACATCACCCAGCACTCCACAGCAAAGGGGGGAAAGCCCAGGTAGCCGAGGATGGGCATCTCAAACACCTCGAGCCTCCCCACGAAGGGCACGGTGTATATCCACTTGGCCCCCGCGAAATAGTTCCAGAACTCCCACAGCCCCCCGCAGATGAACCCGGCCAAGAGAAGCTCGTAAAAGGTCTTCAGGACTCCCGCGTCTATCCACTCCCCCATGAGGGAAAAGAGCCCGAGCCGCCTGTTTATCGGTTCCAGCCCGAAGATGAAAATTCCCCACACAAGGGGAAAGAAGTAGCGCGGCCAGATCAGGGGCAGGATGAAAAAGAGCCCTCCCAGGAGATAAAACCAGGTCTGCCACCCCTTTGGCCCGGGCCTGAATTTGAGGGTTTTCTCTTTGAATATCCCCAGCGTTTCCACCAGGTTCTTCGTCTCAAAGAGGCCCGGGAGCACCGTCGCGTAGGCGAGGAAGTATCCGGGCCACCTGAGATAGGTCTCTGGGGGGAGGTTGATGTATTGCCAGTTCTCGATTCGCAGATTGAAGAGCTCGAAGATGAGCCAGAAGACCACGGAGATGGGCGCGAGGCGGAAGAACTCCCTGGTGCGGTCCATGAGGAGGGACGCGCCCCCGAGCCGAAAGACCGTCGCGTCGATGGCAAGGATGTAGCCCCACCACGCGAAGGAGTAGAACCAGGAGTAAAAGGGCTCCACCCGCTTGATCATCAGCGCCAAAGAGACGAGGTTCATCGCCACGCCGAAGATGCCCAGCCCCAGGGAGAGCCTGGCCTTTGAACTCCTATCCATCGGCCCGGCCGGTGTGCTCGGTAAACCTGAAGGCCTCTTCCCCGCACGCGGAGCAGAGCCAGGACCACCGGCCCCCCTCTTCTTTGGGCTCCATCCTGGCGGTGCTGCCGCAGCCGGGGCAGGCCGCGAAGATTCCGGCTCCTGGCTCCGTCTCTTTGCCGAACCTCACCATGAACGGCCGGAGAAACTCCTTGGACACCCTGGGCGAGTCCACCTCGCCCGCGCCACCCGGCCCGGCAAAGGCAACGGTAAGCCTTGCATGTCCCTCGCCCTTTGAGTACGCGGCCACCGCGGCCGCGGCCACGAGCAGGTCCCCGTGGTTGTGCCCGGGGCTCAGGAGCGCGGTGGGGCCGGGGAAGTTCACCGGCCTGAGCACGGTCTCGTCTTCCCTGAGCTCTGCTAAGCGCTCGTTCTCCTCGTGGTTTCGGCCCACCACCAGCCTCGGGCCGGACGGCAGACGGAAGTGCCTGCCCAGCCTGAGGATGAGGGCCCTGCTGCGGGTCAGCGCGGGGCCTTTTTCCATCAGGTCCTTCAGCCTCGCGGAGAACTCCTGGTCAGTGAGGAGGCAGCCCCCCGCGGCGGATGGGATGTAATCGAGGCCGAACTCCTCGGCCAGGGCAAGCTGCCTTTTCCGGTGGCGGCCCTGGATGTCGAGGAGCCTGCCGCGGTCCACGTGCCCCAAAATTTCCGGCTCCGTCTCTTTGAGGAGCTTCGCGCAGAGCGGCCTCAGGACCCTTCCCTTGAGTCCTGCGGCCTTCTCCACCAGCCTGAGCGCGTCGTAGCGCTGGCTCATGGGCCTCTGCCCCAGGACCTCGCCGGTGAACACGAAGTCGAAACCCTTTTGCTCTTTTATCTCCCAGGCCTTCTTCAGCATGAGCGCGTGGCAGTCTATGCAGGGGTTCATGAGCCTGCCGTACCCGTGCGCGGGACTACCCAGCATCTCGAAGTACTCTTCGGTGATGTCCTTCTCCAATAGCTTTACCCCCGCGACTTCAGCCGCCTTTTTCGCGCGTTCGGACCCGAAGAACGGGGTGGTGAAGGTCACCGCGTCCACGTGGACACCCTGCTTCTTAAGCACCAGAAGGGCCAGAAGGGAGTCCAGGCCGCCGGAGACGAGCCCCAGTCCTTTTGCCTGGCTCATGATGCCCCCCCGTAGCCCCCGGGGTCGAGGAGAACCTCCTCGAACCCGAGCACCGCCAGCGCGTCGCGCACCCGAGCCGCTGCGGGCTCCTCCAGGAGCCGTTCCACCTCGTCCCTTCCCACCTCCACCTTTGCCTTGTGTCCCAGAACCCGGACCCTTACCAGGCGGAACCCCAGGGAGCGCACCTCGGCCTCGGCCCTTCGCACCAGGTCGAGGAGTTCGGCGGTCACGGGCACCCCCGTGGGGATGCGGGTGGCCAGGCACGCGCCCGGCGGTCGTTTTGCAGCAGGGAGCCCGAACCTTTCAGCCAGGAGCCTCACCTCTGCCCGGGTTAGCCCCGCGTCCATGAGCGGGCTCAAAACGCCCAGCTCCCTGGCCGCGATAAGTCCCGGGCGGTGGCCCGCGGGGTCCGTCGCGTTGGTGCCGTCAATAATGTGTGAGAGCCCCTCCTCGTCTGCCACCTCCCGGGCCGCGCTGAACATGAACCTCTTGCAGAAGTAGCACCTGTCCTCTACGTTTGCCGCGAACTCCTCGAGGGTCAGGAGGGGCAGGTCGCGGACCATGTGGCGGATGCCCGCGAAGGACGCGGACGAGGCCGCTGAAGAGAGCTCTTCCCCGGTGGACGCGGGGCTGTTGAAGGTCAGGGCCAGGGCCCCGTGTCCCAGGGCCTTTGCCAGGGCCCAGGCCAAAAGCCCTGAGTCTGCACCCCCCGAAAGGAGGACCAGGCCGCTGCCGAGGGACCCAAGGGACGTGTCAAGCCTTTTGAGCTTGGCCTCCAAGGTGGTATGGGGGTTAGCCTTCAGCAAGCCTAGCTTCCAGGTTCTTCAGGGAATTTCTCACGCGGGACGGCAGCTCTATGGGCTGCCAGTCGGACCCTATGGCCACTATGGTGGCCTCCCCGTCGGCCAAAACCGGCTCCTCGCCCGGCGCGTGGAACGTGAAGTCGAAGGTCACGGACTTTTTCCCGTATCTCTTTACCGAGGTCCGCACCTCAAAGCTGTCCCCGTACTTCGCGGGGACGCGGAAGTCGGCCTTCGCGGAGACGATGGGCAGGCCGAACCCCTCTTCGCGATTCCTGAACACAGTGTCGGGCGGCATGTCCGCCGCCCTGAGAAACTCCTCGATGGCCCGGTGCATGTAGCGAAAGTAGCTGACGAAATAGACTATGCCGTATGGGTCGGTGTCGCCGAAACGGACGGTAACAAAACTCTTGTGCGCGCGTGACATGGTCCCCTCCGGTCTTCGCGATCAGGCAAAGATCTCGTTGCCCGTGGCGATTCGTGATGCTGTCTGAAGATATTTGGCCTCGTTCGAGCAGTCGTTGATCCTTATGCTGAGCCCCTTTTTGTGGGCATATTCAAAGACGCCGTAGGTATAAAACCTGCTGTCTACAGGAGAGAGCGTCGTAAATGTGGGCAGGTTGCACGCAAACCGGTAAAGCTCGTATTCGTCCCGGTAGAAGGTGTTGGACGCGTTTGATATGTGGGTGAGCGGTATGGCCATCTCCGCCAGGTTGAGCTGCTTTACGCCCATCTCGGCTATCTCAAGGATCTTCTCCTCCTTCACCAGATCGCGGTAGCTCTCTTCAAAGGAGGGCACCTCCACCGAGACCCAGGGGAGGAGCTTCACCGCGGTCTGTGCGGAATCCGCCTGAGACCGGGGCTTTACCCTCGTTTTCCGCTTGAGCTTCTTCTTGGCCATGGGGTCCTATCCCTTTATACAAGAGTGATTGGAGGAGATACTGACCCCTTACTCATAACACAACCCGCTCCCTTGAGCAAGGGAGGCCCGGGGGGAATAGTGAAAAATTACACGTAGTTATTTTTCCCTTAACAGGGGTGGGGATTCCAATGAACTCAGCTAGAATACTCCGTTTATAGGAGGTTCCCCGCGCAACATCGGCGCAGGACAGAGTGCGTCCAACCTATAAATAAACCGAACAAAGTAGGCACAACCCCCGGTCACAACGAGCTTGGCCGGGAGCGGTGCGGAGCACGAGTCTAAACTCTAATTGAGTTGGATTCTTGAAAGCCCGGGAAGTGGGGTTAGTCGCTTCCTTGATTTTGTTCCGCAAAAGATGAGGGCAACAGAGGCTTCGTCACTTGATGTTGAAGTCTATTAACACGATTTGCGCCCGAATACCGGGCGCAGAGTCACTAACCATCAATCCTTAACGGAATTACAGAAAGGGGGTGAGGCTATTTCCGTTTGTTCTGGGGATTGAACTACCCTAAAGAGCGAACGCTTGTGAGTTTCGACAGAAGAGGCTTCACAAAGCTGGTAAGGAGGTAGTTTGATGTCAGAGGATATCAAAAAACAAGTTGAAGGGGCGGCATTTTATATGCCGCCGAACGCATTGCCTCTTCTCTGGCTTCCCTCCTGGCGGAGGAAGTGGCATTGCCACTTTTCTGGCTTCCTCCTGGCGGAGGAAGCATGGTGGACGGGCAACATGTAGGCTA
>JARFUL010000162.1 GCA_029289015.1 Syntrophobacteria bacterium
CGGGACCTTCCCCAGGTTTACTTCTTCTACGTGGACGTGTGGAGGGGAGAGGTCCGCCGCGTGCCCGGTGTAGGTCTTCGCGCGTTGATGTTCCATCCAGATAAAAAATAGGGGCGCGAGCCCCTGGAGCCTCACCGGAATATTTACGAAGCTACCTAGACAATCCCCTCCGCGGTGGACCGCACCATCTCCTCCACGTCGATCCCCTGGGACCTCATCTTCTCTATCGCGCCCGCGATCCTGGCCCTCAGCTCATCATCGTCCAGGGAGTCGAGGCTGTGGTATGCGCCGCCTATCCTGCCCACCCGGAAGATGAGCCTGGTCTCCTCGTCGAGCGCGAAGTAGCGCTCTATCGCGGCCAGCATCTTCTCCTTGTCATCGGGGAACCGGCCCGCGACCTCCCCCAGCACGTTCACGATGTGGTCGGAGGCCAAGACCGAGGTGATGCCCTCGAGGCTCTCTATGAAGAGCCGTATCTCCGCGACGGTCTCGTCGTCGGTGAGCGGGGTGAAGGCCCCCTCGGCCGCGAGCTGCGCGAGGGGCGCGGCAGGGTGGATTCTCAGGGTGCGCATGCGGATGAAGGTGGGGTTTATCGCGTTTATGACCCTGGCTGACTCCTTCGCGTGGAGTTCGGAGAGCTCCTTGCCCCCGAGCCCGGGCATGTAGTAGAGGCTCAGCTCGATGCCCGCGCCTACCGTGGCCCTGCCCGCGTCTATCTGCCTCTCTGCGTCCACCCCCTTCTTCATCAGCTTGAGCACCTCGTCGGACCCGGACTCAAGCCCTATGTGGAGCCTGTCGAGCCCCGCTTGTTTCAGCTTCTTCATGCCTTCAAGGCCGATCTTGGCCACGGTGCGGGAGGTGCCGTAGGAGGTGACCCTCTTCACGCCCGGGAGCCTGTCTCTCAGGTAGCGGATTATCTCGGAAAGCCTCTTTACGCCGATTACGGGGCTGTCCGCGTCCTGGATGAAGACCGAGCCCTTGGCCCACCTGGACCAGAGCGCGACCCTTGTCAGCTCCCCGGGATGGATCTTTTTGGAGGAAGCCCCTTGAGCCGCGCGGTCCTCCTTATAGACCTCGATCGCGTCCCGGAGCCGGTCTATCTCCTCCTTCACCTCGGAGGTCTCCCTCAGGGAGAATTTCTGGCCCTTGTACACCGGGCAGAAGAGACACCTATTCCACGGGCAGTTGCGGGTGACCCGGATGAGGAGGGATGCCGCCTCGGAGGGCGGGCGGATGGGCCCCTGCTCTATGTGGAAGGTCCCTAAATTGGACACGGTAAAATTCCTCGACTTCGGGGTTCTGCCCCTCCCCTAGTTGTTATCCGAACCTCTTCTCAGCCTCCCGCGCGATCTCTTCCACCGCTTCGTCCACCGTGTTCTCGCCCATGTCTATAATGATATCGTAGAGCTCCGGGTCGGCCCAGTCTCTTTGGAAGTAGTACTTTACGTACTCCCTGGACTCGTTCTCCGTGGCCTCGATCATCTTCTTCGCACCACTCCGGCCAAGGCCGAACTCCTTGCTTATCGTGATAACAGCCATCTGAATCTCCTTGAACTTTAGGCCCCTCGTTGGCCCGGTCTGCCCCGGGCCGAAGCCGACTCCTTGGAATACCAGCGGGCGAACAATTCGGATCCAACCCTCAAATTCCGTCAGTTGCCCAGCACGAACGAGTTGTAGACCATGACCCCTGTTACTATCTGCACGAGGCCCAAAACAAGGGCGCACAGATTGCTCAGCCCGTGTAACAGGGGAAGAACCTTGCGCTTTTGCTTCTTATAGTCCATGTAGAGCCCCGAGAGCAAGCCGAAAAGGATGGCTGGGAGCATCGCGGCCCCCACCTTGCCGTGGAGTCCTGTGATGAGATAGCCGTACCAGGTCGTCTTCACCATGTAGAGCCCCCCGAAGAACCCCATGAGCCAGACCGAGAGCGCGATCTTGCCCAGAAGCACGTGGCGCCCGCGGTTAAAGGGGACGGTGCGGCCCAGGTGGAGCGAGCGGAACCTCTCCAGCCCGAGGAGAAGGACGTAGCAGGCCACCGTGGTGGCTGAAAGCTGCATCACCGGGTGAATGAGGAATTTAATGTTGGCCATGTCCTTTGGGTCTGGTCTTCTAGGGCCGCGCGAAAAGAGCCCCGGGCTACGCCTCTTCCAATACCATGTCCGCCTCGTTGCCGCATAGGGTGCAAACGAGGGTCTTTTTCTCCTTGGGCTCCTCTTCGAGCTTCTCGGGGTCTATCTCGAGGTGGCAATGGACGGTCATCTCCGCCTCGTTGCCGCAGTTCTGGCACTTGCAGACCATGGTCTCTTCAGCCATTTTTCCCTCTCCTCGTCAGGGGGTCCAGGAGCCCGGGAAGGGACCCGGCCCGGTTTTGCCTGTATGGACAAAGAATGTGCTTTTTGCTTTCAGAGGTTGGACGGTTTTATTATTTTAACCCGGATTATCCTTGTCAGCCACACCCTCATTTGCCGGGCCCTCTATTCTTCGGTATTGTGTGCCGACGCGACGGGGCCTCAGACCCTCAACATAGAGGGTTTTAGCGCGCGCAGTGTGCTCTATATCCTGACCCGAAGGGGCAGGATCAGAAAAGGCACACTGTACTCCATCCTGACCCGAAGGGGCAGGATCAGAAAAGGCACACTGTGCCCCCCTTCTTTTATAATTAAGGCCAGAGACTTTGCCTGCAGGGACAAGGTGCTGAAATTTCGTAGTTTTCGGCTTGGGGGCTCTGGAAAGCCCCTAAAATAGACGGAAAATCGCGCTCAGGGTCCCCGAAAAAACAATTAAAGGGTTGCTTTTTACCACCCACTGGTATATACACCAAAGTCGCCTTATACTGTCTAAGGAGGTGTTTTTTGGGGGAAAGGCGGCTCGATGTGAGCCGGCGGTTCCTTTGGGGTGAAGTTGGAGAGTTTACCGTGGGCGCCCGCTTTTTTCTGCTCTGGGGTGCGGGTGTAGACAATGAAGGGTAGGCAACCGGGCGGCTAGTCAACTGGTAACTTTGGATTTACAATCGACCGAACCTGCCAGATTAATTCAAGTACCTTCACCACTTTCCCTGAAAGATCGGTTCCATCGGCCCCGAGCAGGGCCTTTCCACGATTCCATATAGGGCCTTAATTCGGCCCGGGTCTATTTCGTTTATGCTGAAGGTATCAGAGAGCATAAAGGAGCTCGTTCCCTATCCTCCGGGCAAGCCCAAGGAGGAGCTCCAGCGGGAGCTGGGGATTGAAAAGAGCTTCAAGCTTGCGTCCAACGAGTCGCCGCTGCCCCCGTCGCCCAGGGCCATCTCCGCGATGATGGAGGCCTTGGGCGAGCTCAACCGCTATCCTGACGGGAGCTGCTACTACCTCAAGGAGCGCCTCGCCGAGGTTCTGGGGGTGGCCCCGGGGAACCTTGTTCTGGTGAACGGCTCAAACGAGTTGATCCAGCTTCTCGCCGCGATCCTCCTTGCGCCCGGGGACGAGGTGGTGATGTCCGAGCCCACCTTCCTGATGTACTCCATCGCGGTGAGGGGGCAGTCCGGAGTGCCGGTTAAGGTCCCCCAGAACGCGAACCGCCACGACCTGGAAGGGCTCCTGGCCGCGCTCTCCGAGCGCACCAGGGCCGTGTTCATCGACAACCCCCTCAACCCCACGGGGCAGATAATTTCAGGGGACGAGCTTTCAGGGTTTGTGGCCCGGCTCCCCAGTGACGTGCTTTTGCTCCTCGACGAGGCCTACCGCGACTTTGTGGAGCGCGAGGACTTTATCAGCGGACTCGAACTCTTCAGGGACCACCCCAACGTGGTGGTGGGGAGGACCTTCTCCAAGGCCTACGGCCTGGCCGGGCTCCGGGTGGCCTACGGCGTGGCCTCTGAGGAGATGATCAGCTACCTCGACAGGGTCCGCCAGCCCTTCAACGTCAACACCCTGGCCCAGAAGGCCGCGCTGGCTGCGCTCGGCGACCAGGAATACCTTGAGAATACCCTTTCCCTCATATCCAGGGAGAAGGGACGCCTCTACAGCGAGATAAAGGGGCTGGGGCTCGATTATATCCCCTCTGAGACGAACTTTTTTCTCATAGATTTGAAGAGGGAGGCCGAGCCGGTCTTCGACGCGCTCCTTTACAAAGGGGTGATCGTAAGATCCATGAAGAGCTACGGTCTTCCCGACTACATAAGGATAACCGTGGGCACCGAGGAGGAGAACTCCTCCTTCATCGCCGCGCTGGCCGAGGTGCTCGAGGCGGGGTGAGAAGGCTTACGGTGGCCATAGACGGCCCCGCGGCCGCGGGGAAATCCACTGCGGCAAGGGGGCTCGCGCTGAGGCTGGGTTATACGTACCTCGACACTGGAGGTCTCTACCGCGCGCTGGCCTACCTCTACTTAACGCGCGAGAACCTGGACGGCCCGGTGGACCACGCGGTATTGGCAGAGGTGCTCCACGGTTTCGAGGCCCGGCCCCTCAGCTCCGGCGGCTTCTCCGTGGGGGGGCATAACCTGGGAGACGAGCTCAGGACTCCCGAGGTGGGGAGCGCGGCCTCGAAGCTGGCCGTTATAAGGGAGGTCAGGGACGCTCTCACCGCGCAGGCCAGGAAGCTGGCCGAGGGAGGCGGCGTGGTCATGGAGGGGAGGGACGCGGGCACGGTGATCCTTCCAGATGCGGATCTCAAGTTCTTTCTCACCGCGTCGCTTGAGGAGCGGTCCCGAAGGAGGTTCGAGGAGCTAAGAGAGCGGGGCGAGCGGGTGACCTTCGAGGAGGTCATGGCAGCGGAAAAAGCCAGGGACGAGAGAGACTCGAACAGAAGCCTGGCCCCTCTCAGGCCCGCACCGGACGCAGTGGTCCTCGACACCACCGGGCTTACGCCCGAGCAGGTGCTGGAGGCCATTTGGAGGGAAGCGGCCCGCAGGTTCGATATAGCAGAGACTGGCCCGCGATCTGAGTAGGCGGGAAAAATAAAGTTAGGGGGTAACACACGGTATGGACAAGGAAGAGGTCATGGAGAGCACTGAGGAATTGGGGAACGAACAGACCGACGAGGAGGCCGAAGCAGCGCCCGAGGAGCCCGCGGCCGAGGCAGCGCCCGAAGAGGAGCCCGCGGCCGAAGCAGCGCCCGAAGAGCAAGCGGCCGAGGCAGAGCCCGAAGAGCCCGCGGCCGAAGCAGCGCCCGAAGAGCAAGCGGCCGAGGCAGCGCC
This sequence comes from Syntrophobacteria bacterium, assembly GCA_029289015.1. Taxonomy (GTDB): domain Bacteria; phylum Desulfobacterota; class Syntrophobacteria; order JARFUL01; family JARFUL01; genus JARFUL01. The sequence goes on from JARFUL010000162.1 coordinate 5,174, forward strand.
CGAAGAGGAGCCCGCGGCAGAAGAGGCCGCGGCCGAGGAGCCGATGGAGTCTTTCGAGGAGCTCTTTGAGAAGAGCCTGAAGGTCCTGGAGGAGGGCGAGGTGGTCAAGGGGACCGTGGTGGAGGTGTCCGATGACTACGTCACCGTGGACATCGGGTACAAGTCCGAGGGGCTCATCGCGATCCACGAGTTCAAGGACGAAGCGGGCGAGATCAACGTAAACGTGAGCGACGAGGTTGACGTGCTTCTCGAGCGGCGGGAGGATGAGGAGGGCACCATAATCCTCTCCAAGGAGAAGGCGGCCAAGATCAAGGTCTGGGACGACATCAGCCACGTGTTCCAGGAAGACGGGGTCATCCCGGGCAAGATCGTGTCCAAGGTCAAGGGCGGCCTTTCGGTGGACATCGGCGTCACCGCGTTCCTCCCCGGCTCCCAGGTTGATCTCAGGCCCGTGAGGAACCTGGAGTCCCACATAGGCGAGGTCTACAACTTCAAGATCCTCAAGTACAACAAGAGGCGGCGGAACGTGGTGCTCTCCAGAAGGGCCATTCTGGAGAAGAAGCGGGAGGCGATCAAGGCCGAAACCCTCGCGAATCTCGAGGAGGGCGCGGTGCTCCAGGGCTCGGTGAAGAACATCACCGACTACGGCGTGTTCGTGGACCTGGGCGGCATAGACGGGCTCTTGCATATAACCGACATGAGCTGGGGCCGCATAGGTCATCCCTCGGAGATGTTCAAGGTGGGGGACGACATAGAGGTGGTGGTGCTCTCCTTCAACCCGGAGACCGAGAGGGTCTCCCTGGGCCTGAAGCAGCTCACCGAGGACCCCTGGAACACCGTGGACGAGCGCTACTTCGTCAGCGAGCGGGTGAAGGGCCGGGTGGTGAGCCTCACCAACTACGGCGCGTTCGTGGAGCTGGAGAAGGGGATAGAGGGGTTGGTCCACGTCTCCGAGATGTCCTGGACCAAGAAGGTCACCCACCCCTCCAAGGTGGTCGCGGTGGACGACATGGTGGAGGTGGTGGTTCTCGGCATAGACAAGGCCGCGAAGAGGATCTCCCTCGGGATGAAGCAGGTGGAGCCCAACCCCTGGGACATCATCGCGGACAAATACCCCCTGGGCTCGACAGTGGAAGGCAAGGTCAAGAACATCACCGACTTCGGCATCTTTGTGGGGGTCGAGGAGGGGATAGACGGCATGGTGCACATCTCCGACATCTCCTGGACCAAAAGAATAAAGCACCCCGGCGAGATCTACAAGAAGGGCGAGGACGTGAGCGCGGTG
>JARFUL010000163.1 GCA_029289015.1 Syntrophobacteria bacterium
AGGGACCTTAGGAGTCTCTTCTTCCTGTCCACGTGGGTGGACATTATCCCCTTCATCGCGCCCGCGAGCTGGATGTGGCGGGTGAGCGCGCGGGTGTCCACGCGGGTGAGCACCTCCTGGTAGCCGGTCATGGAGGTGTTGAACACCACCTCGCCGAGGGTCTCTCCCTCGCCGGTGAAGGAGTATCCCCAGAACTCCCTGCCGTCCTCCAGGATTATGAGTGCGGGCTTCAGACCCTTTTTGGACATGGTGCGCCCCCGAACCTCTCAGAATACCAACCGAATTTTAACGGATACGTGACAAAAGGCAAACCGTTTGGCTCACCCATCCCTGGAAATCATCCTGCGGACCTCCTCAAGGTCCTCGGGGGTGTCCACGCCTATGGTGTCGGCCGGGCTCATGAAGACCCTGATCCTGTGGCCCGCTTCGAGCACCCGGAGCTGCTCGAGCCCCTCCGCGCGCTCCAGGCCCGTGGGCTTGGTCGCGGTGATGAGCCTGAGGAAATGAAGACGGTAGCCGTAGATCCCCAGGTGCTTTAGATGGACGGACCCGGTCTCCTCGTCCCGGAGAAAGGGGATGGGCAGGCGCGAGAAGTAGAGCGCGTGGCCGCGCAGGTCGCTCACCACCTTCACCACATCGGGGGACGCGATGTCTTCCGGGCCGGAAAGGGGATAGGCAAGGGTGCCCATGTTTATGGAAGGGTCATCCCGCATGGGAATGACCAGCGCGGCCAAAACCTCCTTCGCGACCAGAGGCTCGTCCCCCTGGAGATTTATTATGAGGTCGTCTCTGTCGAGCTTGAGGGTCCCGGCCGCCTCCGCGATGCGGTCGGTGCCGGAGGTGTGCGTCGGTGACGTCATGAGAGCATCCCCGCCGGGCTTCCTCACCGCTTCCGCGACCTCCTTGGAGTCTGTGGCCACCACCACCATGTCGAAGAGCCCGGTTGAGGCCGCGGCAGCGTAGACCCGGACGATCATCGGCTTTCCACCGAGATCGGCCAGGGGCTTGTTGGGGAGCCTGGTGGAGCCCAGGCGCGCGGGGATGAGGCAGACTGTGGCCATACTCACTCCTTGGATCGTTCTGGCAAATTCTTACCCACTTGGTCTGCTCTGTCAAGGAGGGAAGCCCCCGGCCCGAGAATGGGGGCCGGCCCGGCAGTGAAGACCCGTCTCTCCACGAAACTGGGATGGGTCCTTGGGCCGCGCTTGACGGGGGGCATTTATTTTCTCTTATTTTACGGCAACTTACACTGGAAAACAGCACTTTTTCCTACTAATTTAGTAAGATTTCATCGTTAAGGACCGCTCATCACTGCTCCCAGTAGATGCACTCCATGGGGCATGCGTCTATGGCCTCCTCGATCAGGTCCTCGGGTCCTCCCTCGGGCCTGACCACCGAGGACCTTCCCGCGGCCTCATCGAGCCTGAACACCTCGGGGCAGATATCCTCGCAAGAGCCGCAAGCTATGCAGCAATCCTCCAAAATAGACACTCTCTTTCCCATCTCAGTCTCCCTTGCCAGGAATCTTTGGCGGCAAAGTGCAGGGTATTTGGGCCTAAATCTTTGATATCAATCTAAGCATATCCGCCCGCGCTCGCATTTGACATAGGCCAAAGCGTATAGCAAAGCCAAATTAAAAAGCATGGGTCAGCAGCAACATGGTGGCGATGTGGCTACCCTAAGGCCTTTACGCTGTGGACCAGGGGAATCCCTAGCTTTACCTAAGGGTTTCCCTTGCTTGCCCCAGGCCGTGCTTTTGTGGTAACTATAGTAGACGCCCGGCCTTCAATACCGGCCTTTTCACGCATTTGAACCCCTTTTATGAGGAGCCCGCCCCAAACTTTGGGCCCGGCTGAGCATCCAGCACTTCACCAGGAGGAGAACACCATGAGGAAGCAGCCAAAACGGTTCTTGACCATAGCGTATGCGGTGCTCTTTTTGGCCCCGGTTCTTCTTGCGGCCGCGGCGATTTATCCCCCCTCGGACCTGAAAGCGGAAGAGTTTTCCCTGGGACAGAGGCTCGAGGTAAGGATCTGGGCCGACATCAAGGCCAAGAGGTTCACAGACATAGAATCCAAGATAGCCCCGGGGTTCATCTCCGTGCACTCCGACGGCGCGCGCGACCGCGAGGAGGAGCTCAAGCTCATCAAGGGCCTCAACCTGGACAGTTACAGGTTCAGCGACTTCACTGTCACCCGGGAGGGCCCCACCATGATCGTCTCCTACACGGTCTCCGTGGAAGAGACCATAGAGGGAAAGAGGCTCTCCAAGGAGCCCGCGCCCAGGCTCTCCGTGTGGCTCATGACCGCTAAGGGGTGGCAGTGGGTCGCGCACGCGAACCTCAAGCCGCTGGTCCAACAGGAGAATTAGGGCCCTCTCCGGCTGCCCGGGTTCAGGGGAGAACACCTTTTGCCCGCGGCCGGACGCATAGGGCACCGGCATATAGTGAGGAGATGGACCATGAGATTACTAACGCTTCTCTCGACTCTGGCAATGGTTGTCTCTCTTACTGCAGTGGCCCCCTCTCCAGCGAACGCCGAATTCTTCATAGACCTCTACGGCGGCGCAGCCATTCACGAGGACGAGAAAATCACCGTGAAGGTCGATGGTGTTGAACCGGGCTCCGGCAGCCACGGGGAGACCGACTTCAAAAACTCGGGGGTCATGGGCGCGCGCGTCGGCTACTATCTCAAGAAGTATTACTACCTGGGGCTCGCGCTGGACGGCTCCTACTTTAATGTAGACAACAAGATGGCCGACGTGGACGTGTACTCAGCCTCTTTGCTCTTCATGGTGCGGGTTCCCCTGGTTGAAAGCGCGAGACTCCAGCTCTACGGGTCCGCTGGCCCCGGGATCTTCAATTCCGAGTATGAGGCCGATCTGGGCCATTCCCCCAGGTTCACGGGGGCTGATGAGTTCTCAGACCGCTCAACCGAGGTGGGCCTCGACGCGAGGGCCGGCCTTGCGGTCATGCTCCATAAAAACTTCGGAATCTTCGGAGAGTACCGGTTCACCTATTTTGAGCCAGGCTACCAGGACCGCGTAATGGGAAGCAACATCACCATAGATACCACCTTTGCCACCCACCATATCCTGGGAGGTGTCTCTTTCCGATTTTAGGCTGCGCGCATTGCACCCGGCGGTTTCGGCCCCCGGGGGTAGTTTCGCTGTAACTGACCATAATTCTATCGCTTCAAGGTATTTTGAATGCTGGCCAGGGTCCTTTCAGGAGCGCTCAAGGGTGTTGACGGCTTCCTCGTGGAGGTGGAGGTGGACCTCGGCCGCGGTCTCCCCGCGTTCGCGACGGTGGGGCTTCCCGAGGCCGCGGTCAGGGAGTCCAGGGAGAGGGTCCGCTCTGCAATAAAGAACTCCGGGTACCCCTTTCCCGCCAGGCGCATAACCGTGAACCTCGCGCCCGCAGACATCCGCAAGGAGGGCGCGGGCTTCGACCTGCCCATCGCGGTGGGAATACTCGCGGGAACGGGGCTGCTGCCCAGGGACGCGCTGCAGAACTACCTCGTGGTGGGGGAGCTCTCCCTGGACGGCCGGGTGAAGAAGACCAGGGGTGTATTGCCGCTCGCGCTCTTCGCCCGGTCCTCTGGCATCCGGTCCCTTATCGTGCCCGAGGCCAACGGCACCGAGGCCGCGGTGGTCACGGGCATCGAGGTGCTGGCCGCGTCCCGGCTCACCGACGTGGTGGACCATCTGTCCGGCGGCCATGCGCTGGCCCGGGTGAGAGTGGACCCGTCCTCCATCTTCTCGAAGTCCCGCGGGCACGGCCCGGACATGGCGGAGGTGAAGGGCCAGGAATACGTGAAGAGGGCGCTCACCGTGGCCGCGGCCGGCAGCCACAACGTCCTGATGATCGGCCCCCCCGGCGCGGGCAAGACCATGCTCGCGCAGAGGCTCCCCGCGATTTTGCCGGACCTCACCTTCGAGGAGGCGCTGGAGACCTCAAAGGTCTACTCCGTGGCCGGGCTCCTCGAGTCGGGCGGGCTGGTGACGACCCGGCCCTTCCGCTCGCCCCACCACACCATCTCCGACGCGGGTCTGATCGGCGGCGGGACGTACCCCAAGCCCGGGGAGGTGAGCCTCGCGCACAACGGGCTCCTCTTCCTCGACGAGATGCCGGAGTTCCGCAAAGTGGTGCTGGAGTCCCTGAGGCAGCCCATGGAGGACGGCGTGGTCAACATAGCCAGGGCCGCGACCTCGGTGACCTACCCCGCGTCCTTCATGCTGGTGACCGCGATGAACCCCTGCCCCTGCGGCTTTTCCACCGACCCCAGAAAGGACTGCACCTGCATCCCGAGGGAGGTCCACAACTACCTCAAGAGGGTCTCGGGGCCGCTTCTGGACCGCATAGACCTCCACCTGGACGTGCCGCCGGTGGAGCACGACAAGCTGGGCCGGGAAGAGACGGGGCCCGGGTCTCGGGAGCTGAGGGAGACGGTGCTAGTGGCCCGGAAGGCCCAGTCCGCGAGGTTTGGCGGGCTCCGCATCCACGCGAACGCGCAGATGACCCCTGGGATGGTCAAGGAGTTCTGCCGGCTGGACCAGGGCTCAAGGAGGCTCCTTGAGACCGCGCTGGACAGGCTCGCGCTCTCTGCCAGGGCCTACCACCGGATCCTCAAGGTCTCGAGGACCATCGCGGACCTGGAAGGGGAAGAGAAGATAGCCCCGCCCCACATGGCCGAGGCGATACAGCACAGGAGTTTGGATAGGGAGCTCTAGGCCGGGAAGCCTGGCGGCCTCTGGGCCGGAAAATACACTACCCCGGGCAAATCCCCTAAACTTTTCCCCTGAAATAGGGTTATGATTTCCATGGTGCGCGCCCCTTGGCCGCGGCCATCAATGGAAAAGGGGATTGTTTGCCGCCCAACGGGCAAAAAGTAGACCCCGGGAGCGATTAAGGAGGCGGCCCCGCGTCGCTGTGCGCAAGATGGAGGCTGGCGGAAAGCGCATATTACCGGGCCTCTGCTGGGCGAGGAAACAATGAGTAGCCGAATATTGCTGGGAGG
>JARFUL010000164.1 GCA_029289015.1 Syntrophobacteria bacterium
TAGATTATTTTTATGGTGCAGTGTGGTCCAGAAGGGGGGAGGCGCACCCTGGTATGGCCAAAGATAAACCGGGAGGGAAAAAGGGCATTCCCAAAGGGATGCCCTCAATCATTTCAAGAAGTTATGCTTAATATTTGAACCTGTTTAAAGACTGTGGCAGCATGGGTTGCAGCCTGGCGCGCGCGCCTTTCACAGCAGCCCCGGCCGGCCCGGCCCTTTGGCCCACGGGCCAGCTGCCGAATAGTTCGGCAAGCCCCCCGAGCAGGGGCGCTCTGGCCTTTCGGGCTATGATTTCAGGGACCGGACGGCCTGTGGGCTCATTTATTCTTCTTGTATTTGTACTCGTACCAGAGCTCTATGGCCTCCTTCACGTCCTGCTTGAACTTGGGGTCTGCCAGGAGGACCCTGACCTCCCTTGAGCCCTGCTGGGCCATGAACTGAAGGGCCTCCTTCACGTCCTGCTTCACCACGGGGTCCGCGACTATGGAGCGGATCTCTGTTGCTATCTGCTTGCTGGTGAACTCTATGCCTTCCTTTATGTTTTGCTTGGCCCCCATAAGGAAAAAGAGCACCAGAAAGAATACCGTGAGCACCCAGGGGATCGCCTTTATCCACTCCTTTACGAAAACATCTCCCAGGGTCTCCCGCGACCTCTCTTCCTCCGCTGTCATCATTCTCCCTCCGAAAGTAAGATGTTGTAAAAACGAGCGCCCGTGCATCGCGCCCCGGCAGGACCGGCACGTCCGCCAGAGCCTAATAGCGCAGGCTCATGGCGCAAAGACCGGCAGGGATTTTACCTCTTTACTCTTCCTCGATTATCAGGTTCTTCGGGGATATTATATAGACCTCTTTCCTGTCGATGCTGAAGAATTTTATGACCAGGGTATCTCCTGTCAGGTCCCCTATGGGCGCGGAGTCGGCGATCCAGCTCTTCACCTCGCCCCCGTCCACCAGCGTTACCCTGAACTTGGCGGACCTCGCGCCGTAGGTCTTGGCAAGGCACTCGAAGGGACAGGTGAGGACAATAAAGGATAGGGCCAAAAAGAGGCCCAAGACAACCTTTCTCATATAGAGGCTCCTTTCAGCACCCCGGGCCGGCCAGGCGCGGCTCGCGACGATAGGCCCTGGATGCTCCTGACTCTTCCTGGGGGTGATTCTGAGCAGCCTGTCATGGAAATTCCCCGAAAGGGTAAGCTTTTCGGCGCGCTAAATACGGTATTGACGGTTCAATGGAAAGCAAGGGCCCAAGCGCATGGAACCGGGTGGTTGTGCCCGCGCCCCGGCGTTGTCCGCTATCAACTTAGTTTAGCAGATTCGGCCCCACAATGGAAAACCCGGGCACGTCAAGTTTCGCCTTTCTAACGGAAACCCCATGGGATATTATGGGAAAAAAGCTATTCGCATCTCTTCTTTTATTCCTTATGGGCACGTGCAGGATTTGCAAAAAGAGCGCTGATACCGTCTCCGGGGTGCTTGGGGTCTGCCTCGGCTGCCTGAGGGAAGACTTTGCCGCGTGCCTGCCCATTGTCTCCGAGGTCCACCGCAAAACCAGGAGCCCCTACGGCCTTCCCGGGACCCCGCCCAGGGACGAGGACGGCCTGACCTGCGACCTGTGCCAGAACCTGTGCTCCATCGGGACGGGCAAAATGGGGTTCTGCGGCATAAGGAGGAACCGGGACGGAAGGCTCGTGGGGGGAATGGCCCACGAGGGAAACCTCAGCTACTACTACGACCCCCTGCCCACCAACTGCACGGGGGACTGGGTGTGCGCGGAGGGGTCCAGCACCGGGAAGAGGGAACACCGGAAGAACCTGGCCGTGTTCTACAACGCGTGCCCCTTCAACTGCCTCTTCTGCCAGAACCACCAGTTCAAGGAGCGGTCTCTATCAACTACCAAGGTTCCGGCGAAGGAGCTTGTCGCGGCGGTGGACCCCTCTACCGCGTGCATCTGCTACTTCGGCGGCGACCCGTCCCCCCAGCTCCTCCACGCGCTGGCCGCGTCCCGGCGGGCCATAAAAAAGGGCGAGGAGAGGGGAGTCCCGGTCCGCATCTGCTGGGAGACCAGCGGGTCCTTTACAGGAAAGTACCTGAAACACATAGCAGAGGTCTCCCTCATCTCCGGCGGGCTCATCAAGTTCGACCTCAAGGCGTTTGACGAGGGGCTCCACAGGGCGCTCACCGGGGCGAGCAACCGCCAGACCCTGGAAAACTTCGCAACCCTGGCGGAATATGCTGCCCAAAGAGACGAAAGCCCCCTGCTGATGGCCTCCACGCTCCTGGTGCCGGGGTATGTGGACGCTCTAGAGGTGGGGAAGATAGCGGGGTTCATCGCGTCCCTCAGCCCGGACATTCCCTTCAGCATTTTGGGGTTCTACCCCCACTTTTATATGAAGGATCTTCCGCTGGCTTCGAGAAGAGACGCGCATGAAGCAAAAGCTCGGGCCGAGGAACAGGGGTTGACCCGCGTCCGGGTTGGGAATCTACACCTTTTCCAATAAAAAACGGACTCGACCTTCCTGTATTGAACCGGTGTAGATTCAGGTGGAGCCCGCAACACTATCTGGAGCTGCGCGATGGTATTCTTATGCAGCGTACCTCTTTCCGGAGAACCATCTGATCCGGTCCTCCTGGACTTTCAGCAAGGACTCTTGAAAACCTTTGAGTTTATCGCAATCGGAGGAGCAGATGTCCTTGTCTCTCTCTACTTCATCACATTCACGGCACGGGCTCTCCATAGTCTTGGTTATGAGTCGGTAGTCGAAGGCCATTAGAAACCTCCTTTCTATGGGAACCTGACTTCTGAGTATTGGGCAGGACTAATTGCAATAGGCCCCGCCGGGAGAGCTATTATATTATGTTATCTAGTTAAAATAAAGAAAAAAATTTTACTGTATACATTGATAAAGTTATTACAAGCGTTGCCCTGCGGCAAAGAGCCCTCCCGTTGACAAAGGGAGACTTTCGGGTTATGGTCTGCCTGGATTTTCGAAAGCTTACCATGGCCAGACCGAAGACTAAAAGCAAAGGTCTTAGAAGATTCTACGACCTTTTCGAGGGCCCGGACAGGGTTCTCATCGTAATAGACCCGGACCCCGACGCCATAGCCTCGGCCCAGGCGGTGAAGCGGCTTCTGTGGCGCAAGGTCGCGTCCACCGCGATCGCCACCATCCGGCCCATCAGGAGGCTCAACAACCTTACCATGGTTAGGCTCCTCAGGGTTCCCCTGCTCTCCCACTCCAGCATAGACAAGAAGGATTTCTCCAAGTTCATCCTGGTGGACGGCCAGCCGCACTTCAACGAGACCTTCGCGTCCTTCAGGTTCAACCTCGTGATAGACCATCACCCCCTGACCCGGGAGGTGGACGCGGACGTTAAAGACATCCGCCCCAACTACGGGTCCACCTCCACGATACTCACGGAGTACCTCAAATCCGCGAAGATCAAGCCGTCGGCAACCCTGGCCACCGGCCTCGTCTACGGCATCAAGACCGACACCAAGAACTTCGAGAGCAACGCGGTGATGGAGGACGTCATGGCCTTCAGGCACCTGTTTCCCTATATCAACTCCAACGTGCTCCACAAGATCGAGATCTCCGACATGAAGCGCGCGGACCTCAGGTATTTCTTCGACGCGCTGAACAGCTACAAGATAAGAAAGGACAAGGTGAGTGCGCACCTGGAGAAGTGTCCCTCCCCCGACATCCTGGTCCTGGTCGCGGACTTCTTCCTCAAGATCCACGAGGTGGGCTGGATAATGGTCTCCGGGGTCTGCGGCAAGAACCTCTTCGTGATCCTCAGAAACGACGGCGTGCGCAAGAACGCGGGGCGGGTCGCGGCAAAGGCCTTCGGCGACATGGGCAGGGCCGGGGGGCACAAGGCCATGGCCAGGGCCGAGCTGCCCCTGGAGAACGTGCTGCCCCACCTCGACGACGACGACCCGGATGAGCTGGGCCGGTTCGTCAGGCGCCGGTTCTTCAGCTCTCTCAGATAGTCTCCCCGGAAAGGGCCTTTAGGTAATGGCTGACGTAAACGACCTGGTTCTGGTCCACGTCAACCGCGAGGCCGGCTTCTTCGCCCGCATAGAGGCCGTAGAGCCGGACGTGAAGCGGGGGTGGCTCCAGGTGAGCCTGCTCGTCCTCACCATGCCTCCTCAGGTGAAGACCTGGATCCTGAGGCCCGAGTACCTGGAGGGCGAGGAGTTCACCATGGACGGGGTTCCCATGCGCATGGAGAAGGTGGTTCCCCCCGGGGAGCCGCGGCCCGCGCCCCACGACCCCGGCGAAGAGAGAGAGCCCAGCTCCAAGGTGGTCCCCATCTTTGACAAGAAGAGGGGGGACTGAGCCGCCCCCCTCAAAGCCTTCGATTTTTCCGGGGTCTATCGCGCCGCGCCTTCCTCTACACCCAGGTTGCCGATTTCGGGGAAAGAGCCCTCAGTGGACCACCCATATGGCCACGTTTTGCGCGTTGCGAAAGACCTTCTTGGTCACGCTGCCCGCGAAGAACTCCTTTATCCTGGAGATGCCGCGCCTTCCCATGACCACGGTGCCATAATCGCCTTTCTCCAGCATTTTGATGATGTCGTCCGCGGGGTCGTTGGACTTTTCCTTCAGCTTCACGTTGATGCGCGACTCTTCCACGCCCCCCTCCAGCAGCATGTCCCTGGCCCTTTTTACCATCTGCCGGACCTCTTTGTCCTGGACGTTGTCCCATATGGTGCAAAGGTCCGGCTCGCAGGCCAGGACCTCGTCGGGCATGAACCTTCCCAGGTGCCACGCGGTGTGAAAGAGGGTGATCTCGCAGTCGATCCCCGAGAGCATGAATCCCACGTGGTCCACCGCCCTGAAGGAGTTCTCGGAGTGATCGAGACACACGAGAACCTTCTTTGAACTGATGGTCCCGTCCAAAATCCAGACCGGGTAGTGCTGGCAGCTCTCCAGCAGGTTCGCGGAGACCTCTCCCGCGTAGAAGGCCTCGATCCAGCTCTTGCCCTTCCTGGTGATGGCCACGGAGTCCACCCGCATGTATCCGGCCAGCCGGCATATCTCCTTGTAGACCGTCTCCCTCTTGGACCGCACCTCCGGGATGAGGAGCTCCTCCTTGAAGCCGAGCTTGAGGGCCCTGGCCTTGGCCTTTTCAAGCACCTTCTGGGCTTCCTCCTGGGCCTTTTGCTCCGCGGCCTTGTACTTCTTCCTCAGCACGCCGGTCTTCTCCATATCGAAAAACATGGAAGGCAGTGCGGGCAGAACATACAGGAGAACTATCTCCAAATGATGCTGGCTGCCATAGATGAGCTTCAGGTAATCCATAGTCTTGAGGGACGTATCCGAACCGTCCACAGGCACAACAACTCTCTTGAGCAACTCCTCCATGCTCCGACTCCTTGGTTTGGGCGCCCGAAGATCCCGGGCGCAGCTACGTTGGCGGGATAACGCGATAGAATGGTTAAAATAATTTTAAATAAAAATCCCCTTCCCTTCAAGTGGTAACCATTCAGGGCGATTTTTCTTGACATTCACCCGAAAGCGCAGTAGCTGTTACTGAATGGATTGCTTGCGGGAAAAGCCCATGCCGGCTCAAAAAAAAGTTTCCTATTATTACTATTACTACTGCTCAGGCTTGAGGTCTGCCCGCGAGCCCT
>JARFUL010000165.1 GCA_029289015.1 Syntrophobacteria bacterium
CTTTTCGTGAGTAGTTACATTTTACCCCTGAAACATCCGGCCCCGGACGCGCCGGAGGGCCGCTCTAATCTTTTTATCAGCCAATCACATATCAGATAGACGCTAAGGATCGGCTCAGGGGAGGCTGTACCCTAACTCCTCAGCATCTCTGCCCATCGCGTCGGTAAAGAGCTTGGAGGGGTTAAATATCCCCTCCGGGCCCCTTGTCATCTCGAAAAACACCAGGTTGGAGTCCCCGGAGTTGCCCACCATCTCCCAGAGCACGGTCTCGTGGTGCAGGGTGCTTGTATGGCCTGTAAGCCTCTCGGTGACGATGAAGTACTCTGGGTTCATCACAATGGGAAGGGGTTTTCCGTCCCTCTTCACCTCCCGGAGCACGTAGACCGGGTTGAAGTGGGTGGCCCCTTTTTCGGTTCCGGCCAGCTCGGTGAGCTTCTCTATGTCTTCGGGGGAAAGGTGCGGCCCCTCCACGCAGACCTTGACTCTCTTTCCCTTCTCCTCGATGAAGAAGGGCCCTCCCCCAACGTCCTTTCCTATGTTTTCAACCATGCCCATCACCGTAATGGGCCGGGCCAGCGCGCGGGCCATCTCCTTTGTGCCGGCCTCGGTGTGGAAGGTCTCCTCGAGGAGCCTCTTCGCATGCTCAAGGTCGTCTTCCCCCGGGTTTGGAACCGAAAGCGCTCCCTCGAGCCTGGCCGCGTCGTCCCTCAGTTCGAGGAAGAGCCCCAGCGCGGCCTTTTGCTCGGCCAACCTGCGCGGGCCCGCGCCGATGAGGTTGTCCACATTGGTCAATAAAATGGCCTCCTCGCGCATTTCGGGCAAAATGCGGTTCAGGTCCCTCGCTATCTCCCCGTGGCCGCCCATGCCCACCGCGGCCCCGCGATCCTCGGTCATGGCCACCTCACCGGTGGCCTTGTCTATTCTCACCGTCGCGTGACGCGCGGCCTGGAAGTCGAAGATCACCCTTCCGGGCTCGAGGCCGAAGCGGGCCGCGGCCCTCGCGCTTGCCTCTTCAAAGAGCCCGAGGTGCTTCTTCTGAATGATGAAGAGCACGCGCCCTGTTGGGTTGAGGGCTTTGGCCTCCAGGAGCTTGAGCTCGAAATAGGTGGCCGGCTCGCCGCGAAGAAGCGCGCCGTGGAGGAGCGCCTTGGGGAGCTCGGCACAGCCGAGCCCGCCCGGCCCCATGATGAACCTCACCACCCGGGCCGGGTCTTGCAAAATCTCCTTTGGGATAAGCCTGTAGAACGGCTGGTCCTCCAGCTCCCCGGGCCGAAGCCCCCGGGGCACGATCTCCCCCTCCTTGGCCTCGATCTCCTCGAATATCCTTTTGGAGAGCTCGTGTTCGCCCCGCTCCTTGGCCCTGAGCGCCTCATAGAAGAGGTTTGGGCTCTTGAGATAGCGCCTGGACTCCCCCGCGGCCAGGACCACGCCAAGGAGCAGCCCCCTGCTTAGGAACTCCTCGGCCCTTGGCGCGAGCCGCTTCCTTTCGCGCTCGCCAAGTACCATTATGCCGCGGTTCTTCGGGGTCGCGGGCTCAAGCACCTTGAAGTAGGCCGAACCCTTCCCCTCGCGAAACGCGCGCACCCTGGCCACCTGGCGGGCCGCGACCTCCGGGTTGAGCCCCGCCGCGGCAAAAAGCTCCTTTTCACGCTCAGGGTCAATCATAGCGTTTTTATTCCTCTTCTTTGTGCTTCAGGCCCGGGAACTTCACCGAGGGAAAGAGGGACAGGTCGGTGTGGGGCAAAAAGGTGGCTGCCCTGAAGGTGTTCATCAACTCCTGGTCCACGTTCAGCTCCACGTAGGTTATCTTGCGCGCGATCTCATCTACTTTGGACATCTGGGCCCTGTCAAAGAGCACCCGGCACGCGCCCAGCCCCGCCGCGTTGCCGAGCGCCACGAACTTCTCCTTGGAGATATCGGGGATCATGCCGATGGAGACCGCCATATTCGGGTCTATGTGGTTCCCGAAGGTCCCCGCGACAAAGAATTTCTCCACATCGTCGAACCCTATGCCCACCTTGGCCACCATGACGTTGAGGATGGTGTACATCGCGGCCTTGGACTTGAGGAGGATGTTTATGTCCGTGTTGGTGACCACGATGTCCTTGCCGTGGCCGGTCTGTTCTTTGGACACGAGGAGGTAGCCCGCGCCGTCCTCGGTCTCAACGATCCTCTTCGTGGGAAAGGACCTGTCCAGCTTTCCCTGCACCGTGAGGACCCCGGTGAGGAAGAGCTCCGCGACCAGGTCTATGAGCCCGGAGCCGCAGACCCCCACGGGCTTCTCTTTCCCCATCACCTCTATGTCGGGCTCCCCGGTCTCCCGATGGATGCGTACCCTCTCCACCGCGCCCGGCCCCGCGGTCATGCCCACCGCCACCACCCCGCCCTCCAGCGCGGGCCCGGCCGCGCCCGCGCACGCGAGGAGCCACTCCGAGTTCCCCAGAACCACCTCCGCGTTGGTGCCCACGTCGATCATTATGGCCAGTTCGTCCCTCTCATAGATGCCGGAGTGGAGTATCCCGGCCAGAAGGTCGCCTCCGAAGTAGCTGCCCACGTTGGGAAAAACGTAGACCAGCCCAAACGGGTTCATCATGAGCCCCAGGTCCCGGGCCCTAAGGGGCCCGACCCTGTTTGCCGCGGGGATGTAGGGCTCCCGGATCAGGTGAAAGGTGTCGAGGCCCAGAAAGAAGTGGGTCATGGTGGTGTTGCCCGCTATGGCCGCGGCCATGAGGAGCGAGGGGTCCCAGCCCAGCTCCCCCGTCGTGGTTTCAACCGCGCGGTTCACCGCGTCCACGGTCACCCTTCTCAGCTCCCCCAGCCCCTGGACGTCGCCCGCGAAGTGGAGCCGGGTGAGGATGTCGTCCCCGAACCGGGCCTGGGGATTGGCCGCGGTGACCACGGTTGCGGTCTCGCCCCGCGCCAGGTCGAGGAAGTAGAACGTCATGGTGGTGGACCCGAGATCCAGCGCGAACCCGTAGCTCTGGGCGGGTTCCTCTTTCGGTCCCAGATGAATTATCTCGGGACCCTCTTCAAAAAAGGCCACCTGGGCCAAGACCTCGAATTCGCTCTCCCAGAGCGTCCGGGAGAACCGGTTTATATTCTCAAGGGAGACCCGCGGCACGGGTATGCCAAACCTCGCGGCCAGCCCCCGGGCCAGCCGGTCTATGTCCGCGGTGTTGTCGCCGATGCTCGGCGGGGTGAGGGTAAGGGTGAACCTCTGTACCGGCGGGTTGAGACTCTGGGGTGTAAGGGTGGTCTCTTGGGCCGTTTCTGACATGGGGAAGGCTCCTGGGTGCACCGGAATTCTGGGGAAAAACATTAGCAGGTGGCCGCGGGAAGGTCAAGGAGGTGGTATATCGCACCTTTCTGAAAAGCCTAATTAATATAGTATCTTCAAAAAGTCTTTGCTTTACGAATAAGGGCAGCATGTGCCTCCCTCCCATAAAAACCAACAAATACGGCCTAAGACAGTTGCCCTACTAAAAATTTCATGATACTTTTCGATTGCCATGGCAACCCTTTTCTTTATCGATTAAATTTAGGGTAACATACCGGGTACAGATTCGTGAGTATCTGTGAGCCCCCATCCTTAAGTATTTCTACTATTAATCCTATAAAAAATAATGATGAAACCAATCGATTTGATTAAATATATCGTTTGGTACGCCACCCAAAGAGAAAGCGCGC
>JARFUL010000166.1 GCA_029289015.1 Syntrophobacteria bacterium
TGGACTTCTCGCCGTGCCCCGCGAGAAAGTAGAGCGTCTTCTCCTTCTCGCTCAAGAGCTTGATCAGCCCGTTGGTTATCCCCTCCTCGTTTGTTTCGGACACGGTCTGCCACCTGTCGCCCCGGGTCAAGACTATGGTGCCCCCGAACCTCACCTGGTAGCGCCGGGTGATGTCCGGCTCTCTCACCGGGTCTATGAACCTGTAGCTGAACCTCTTGGAGTAGTAGCGGTAGGTCTCCAGAAGGTCCTTGACCCTGGCAATCTGGTCCTGGCCCTCCTGGAAGAAGGCCAGCGCGTCCACATCCCCGGTGAGGGAGGCCATGATCTTTTGGGTCTGCTCGGTGAGGGTGAACTCCCCGGCTTCAGTGAGGTCTTTTCTCAGGGGGTGTCTCTGAACTATGAGGGCCACGAGCACGAGGATCCCCACGAAGAGGAGTGTGGCCGCGGTCGCGCCCAGCCCTTTGAACAGCCTAGTGCGCTTTTCGGTGTCGGACATTGCCGGCTACCCCCTCCACTTGCGGGATTCCATGTATCTCAGGGTGAGGAAGATGAAGAACAGGGGCAGGATCAGGTAGTAGGCCACGTCCCTCGAGTCCAGGACCCCCTTGGCCAGGTTCTCGAAGTGCCCGGTGATGGCCAGGTAGCCCAAGACCTTGCCGAAGGTGCCCCCCGCGAGCTGCTCGGACCAGCCTATGATCCACAGCATCAGCCCCCCGCCGAAGGCCAGAACAGCCGCGATGATCTGGTTCTCGGTGAGCGCAGAGGTGAAGATCCCGAGGGACAAAAGCGCGCCGCCAAGAAGCATGAGCCCGAAGTAGCCGCTGAGAACCACCATGAGCTCGAGCCGGGTGAGCGCGAAGAGAAGGCCCATCGCGGGCGCGGTGCCCAGGAGCATCAGGCAGCAAAGGGTGAGCGCGGCCAGGTACTTGCCCAGCACAATGGCCTTGTCCCCCACCGGATAGGTGAACAACAGCTCCACCGTGCCCGCGCGCCTCTCCTCAGCCATGAGGCGCATGGTGAGGAAGGGGCAGACCAGGAGCAGGACTATGCTCAGATCAACGAAGAAGGGCCTCACCACCATCTCGGTCGCGTTGAGCTGGCTGATGTATGCGGGGTTGCGGCCCACCTGGAAGCTCACCACGTGAAAGTAGCCCACCGTGGACCAGAAGAAGTATCCCGCGAGCACCAGGAAGCTGGCGCACACCACGTAGAAGATGGGCGACGCGAACAGGGAGTAGCACTCCCTCTTGTAGATTGCCCAGAGCCCCTTCACGACGTCTCATCCTCCTCGGTGACCAGGTGCATGAAGACATCCTCCAGGGTCACCTCCTGGCTCCTCAGCTCCTTGAGGTCGAACCCCCCCTCAACCAGCCTTCTGGCCATCTCGGCCCTCGCGTCGGCCCCCCTTGAGACCTCCACCTCCATGGTCCCCTCGTCATCCAGTTGGGAGACCGACTCCACCCCCGGGACCTCGGAGATGAGCCTCGACGCGGAAGGCCCGTCTTTTCCCACCTTTACGATGACCTTGGGCGCGCCCTTCATCCGGGCCGCGAGGTTGTCCGCGGTGTCGGTGGCCACGATGCGCCCCTTGTTTATGATGACCACCCTGTCGCAGACCTTCTTCACCTCCGGCAGGATGTGGCTGGAGAGCAGGATGGTGTGGTCCTCCCCCAGGGAGAGGATGAGCTTTCTTATCTCCACGGTCTGCGCGGGGTCGAGGCCGATGGTGGGCTCGTCCAGGATGAGGATCCGCGGGTCGCCGATGAGGGCCTGCGCGATGCCCACCCTCTGGCGAAACCCCTTGGAGAGCCTGGCGATTATGCTGTTTTTCCTCTCGGTGAGGCGGCAGATCTCCATCACCCGGTCCAGCTCCTTGGCCCTAGCCGCGCGGTCAAGCCCCTTGACCTCCGCCGCGAACCTGAGAAACGCGGACACGGTCATCTCACGGTAGAGCGGCACGTTCTCCGGCAGGTAGCCGATGAGGGAGCGCACCTTGAGCGGGGCCATGGACGCGTCGTTGCCGTCCACCAAAACCTTGCCCCTGGTGGGGGGCATGAAGCAGGTGATGATCTTCAGCGTGGTGGTCTTCCCCGCCGCGTTGGGGCCCAGGAAACCCACCACCTCCCCCGCGCCCACGGAAAAAGAGACGTCTTCGAGCGCGCGGGTGAGGCCGTAGTACTTGGTTAGGTTTTCGACCTGGATCACTTCCTGGGTGACCTCCCTGGCCGCGGCCCGGTCGGGACCGGGGAGCGGCCTATAAGATGATGAGCGAGCCCGGGCCCTTTTCCTGGTCCCTCTTCTTGCCCACCTGGGTCATGCACCTCTGGCACAGATATTCGAAAAGCTCCCCGTCGGGAAGTACGAGGAGCAGTCTCTTTACCACCGGTACGAGGCCCCCGCATTTCGGGCAGTGAAGCGCGGTGGCCTCAAAGGACTCGAAATCTTTATTTTTTTGTCCCGGGGTCCGCATAGACAGCGCTCTCATGGTCCGAAACTATACCTGCCGGAGCCTGACTGATCAGCTCGCGGACTTTGTTTCCTTGCCTTTGAAGAGCTTCTTTATGGTCTCCCCCAGACCCTCTTTCTCCCCCTGCGCGGCGAACTCCCTCAAGAGCTCCTCCTGGAACTTGTTCACCTTGCGGGGGATCTTCACATCCAGCTCCACGTAGAGTTCGCCCTTGCCGTGCCCCCTGAGGAGAGGCATCCCCTCGCCGGAAAGCTTCAGCATGGTCCCCGGCTGGACCCCCCTCGGGATCTCGAGGGTCGCGTCGCCGTAGAGGGTGGGGACTTCGATCTTGTCCCCGAGGATCGCCTGGATGAAGCTTATGGGGATCCTGCATATGAGGTCGGCCCCCCGCCTCTCGTAGAAATCGTGGGGCCTGACGAGGATCCTGACGTAGAGGTCTCCGGGCGGCCCGCCGGTCTGGCCGGCCTCACCCTCCCCGGTGAGCCTCAGCCGGGTGCCGTGGTCCACCCCTGCCGGTATCTTCACCGAGACCGTCCTCCTGCCCGATCTGCGCCCGCTGCCGGAGCATGGACCGCAGGGGTTTTCCAGCACCTCGCCCATGCCGTGGCACTCCGGGCAGGTGTTCGCGATCCTGAAGAACCCCTGGCTCCTCACCACCTGGCCGCTTCCCTGGCAGGTGGGGCAGACCTTCCTGCCGGAGCTTCCGTTTGCGCCTCCCGCACCCCCGCACTCCTCGCAGACCAGGTAGGTGTTCAGGCTGACCTCCACCTCCTTGCCGAACGCGGCCTCGTCCAGGTCGATCATCAGGTCCATGGAGAGGTCGCTGCCGGGGAAGACCGAGCTCCGCCTGCCCCTGCCCGGGCCCATACCGCCCATGCCGAAGAACTCCTCGAACAGGGACCCGAAGGAGGAGAAGATATCCTCGAAGCCGTGGAAACCTCTGAACCCGATGTTCTCCAGCCCCGCGTGGCCGTACTGGTCGTAGAGGGCCCTCTTTTCGGAGTCCCTCAAGACCTCGTAGGCCTCCGACGCCTCCTTGAACCTCTCCTCCGCGTCCCTGTCGTCGGGGTTGCGGTCGGGGTGGTACTTCAGGGCCCTGGCCCGGTAGGCCTTTTTTATCTCCTCCGGGAACGCGGACCTCTCGACCCCCAGCACCTCGTAGTAGTCTCGTTTTGCCATCAGAGAATAGTATTACAAAATCAGAGCCACTTAAAGATATAAACACACTATTTTCTAATCACCAAAAGCCCCTTTGTCAAGGCCGCTCGTATCACGCGCCGGGCTTGCTCTTCATGCGGACCTATGGAGAGCCGGGGGAGATGAAAGCCCCTGGCTTACCCGGAGCACGGGCCGCGGCAGGGCTAAAGATAACTTAATCTTCTACTTTAAGTTTACTTTATATATTGTTGTAACTAAAGTATTTATTTCTTATGGAGTTGACCTCGGATAAGACCCGCGGCAGGTCAATGGTGGTGTGCTCTTTGTCCCTGAGGAGCACCCTGCCCGCGACCACCACGTCCCGCACGTCGCCCCTCTTGAGGAAGGACGCGGCGGTTCGCCTCGGGTCTCTTCGCGGGGCCAGGCGGGGCGCGCCCAGGTCTGCGACCATGAGGTCCGCGTGGAAACCCTCTTCGAGCCTCCCCACATCGGGGCCGAACCCCAGCGCGGCCGCGGCCCCCCATGTTGCGGAGGCCAGCGCGTCCTCCCAGGTGAGCTCGGAGAGGGTTTGCGCGGTGCGCATCTCGGCCAGGATGTTCAGGTCGTTGTTGGAGGCCGCGCCGTCGGTGCCCAGCGCGATCCTCACCCCTTTCGCCAGCATCTCCCCCACCCGCGCGAGCCCCGAGGCCAGCTTCATGTTGGACTCCGGGCAGTGGATGACTGCTGAGCCCGCGCCTGCAATGAGCTCGATCTCTTCGGGGTCCAGGTAGATGCAGTGGACGAGATGGGTCGAATCGTCAAGGATTCCGAGGACTTTAAGGAGCCTCCCGGGCCTCTTTCCCCTGCTCTTTAAGACCTCTTCCACCTCCCAGGCCGTCTCCGCAAGATGGATGAGAAAAGGCGCGGAGAAATCCCGGGCCGCGTCCTTGGCCCTGGCGAGGGTCCCCTCGGAACAGGTGTGGGGGGTGTGGCAGAATATTGCGGGGGTTATCAGGGGAGAGACCCCGGTCCATTCCTCGAGGAAATCCCGGGCATTCTCAACGTTTCTCTCGGGGTCCGGGACGCCGGGAGCGGGAAAGTCGATCACCCCCTGGCCGAGCATGGCCCTTATCCCCGCCTCCCTCGCGGCCCTGGCCGCCTCCCCCTCGAAGAAGTAGCCGTCTGCGAACGCGGTTATCCCGGCGGAAAGCATCTCTGCCACCGCGAGCATGGACCCCCAGTAGACCATCTCGGGGGTGAGCCTTGCCTCTGCAGGGAAGATGTGGTCCGTGAGCCAGGTCATGAGCGGAAGGTCGTCCGCCAACCCCCGAAACAGCGTCATGGCCGCGTGGGTGTGGCCGTTTATGAGGCCGGGCATCACGAGGCAGCCGGACGCGTCCAGGGTCGAGCCGGCCGAAAAGCGGGCCGCTTCGGGGGCCGGGCCTATGCCCGCTATCCGGCCCTCCCGCACGGCCACGAAGCCGGGGTCGAACACATTGTCTTCCGCGTCCAGGGTGAGGACCACGCCCCCCGTTATGAGAAGGTCTACCTCCCCGGGTACGCGGTCTCGCGCCTCTTCGGCCAAGGCTATCCCCCGAACAAGGTGGCTATCTCCCCCACCCTGGCCTTAATCATCTCCACGTCGAGGCTGGTGAACAGGCCGTCGCGGTAGAGGACCTTTCCGTTCACCACGGTATGGATGACGTCTGCGCCGCACGCGGCATAGACCAGGTGGGAGTAATGGTTGTAGACCGGGGTGAGGTGGGGCTTGTTGAAGTCCACCACTATAAGGTCCGCGGCCATCCCCTTCTCTATCATCCCCGTGTTTCCGCTGATCCCCAGAACCCCCGCGGAGCCCCTGGTGGCCACCTTGAGGCAGGTCTTCGCGTCCATCACCGTGGGATCGAGGGTGAAGACCTTGTGGGCCTTGGCCACGAAGTCCATCTCGGAGAACATGTCGAGGTCGTTGTTGGACGCGGCCCCGTCGGTGCCCAGCCCCACGGTTATTCCCAGGTCCAGCATCTCGGGCAGGGGCGCGATGCCGGTCGCGAGCTTCATGTTGGACTCCTGGTTGTGCGCGACCCTGACGCGGGCTTCGGCCATGAGCTCCATCTCTTCCCTGTCCAGGACCACGCAGTGGACGCCCACGAACCCCTCGCTGAACATGCCGAGCCTGTAAAGGTGCCGCGCGGGGGTTGTGCCGTATCTCTCCGTGATCTGGGCCACCTCGTTTTGGGACTCCGCCATGTGCATCTTTAAAGAGGTCCCGGTCTCTTCGGCCAGGTCGCGGCACTTGAGAAGCAGGTCCGGGGAGCAGGTGTAGACCGCGTGGGGCTCCACCGCGACGGAGACCAGGGGGTGGTCCCGCCACTCCTCTATCAGCTCCCTGGTGAAGGTGAGCCCGTTCTCGCTCTCGCCGTAGTTGGGCGAGGGAAAGTCGTAGAGCACCTCTCCCACCACCGCGCGGATCTCGCAGTCCGCCGCGGCCCGGGCCACCTGGTCCTCGAAGATGTACATGTCGCAGAAGGAGGTGGTGCCCGAGGCCAGCATCTCCGCTATGGCCAGCATGGCCCCCCAGTAGACCATGTCCCGGTTGAGCTTCTTTTCCGCGGGAAAGATGTAGTCATTGAGCCAGGTCATGAGCTCCAGGTCGTCGGCCAGCCCCCGAAACAGCGTCATGGACGCGTGGGTGTGCGCGTTTATGAGCCCGGGCATGATCACCCCTGAGCGCGCGTCCAGGGTCTCTTCGGGCCCGAAGAGGGCGGCCGCGTCGGCCGCGGGTCCCAGCCAGTGTATCCTCCCGTCCTTCACCGCGACCGCGCCGTCATGGATGACATCGAGCGCGTCATTCATCGTTATTACGGTGCCCGGGGAGATGAGAAGGTCCACCCGCTCCACTTCAGGATTTGTCATCAGATCTTCTCCACGGTCCTCTCGATCAGCTCCACCAGGATGGCCGCGGCCCTTTCGCCCTGGGAAACCACCTCCTCGATGGTTATGGGCCTGTGGTCGTCCGGGTAGTGCACGTTGGTGATCACCGCGACCCCGAGGATCTCCATCCCGAGTTGGCACGCGGCGGTCACCTCGGGCACGGTGGACATCCCCACCGCGTCCGCGCCCATGTTCCTCAGCATCAGCGTCTCCGCCAGGGTCTCGATCTGGGGGCCTGTGACCCAGACGTAGACCCCCTCGCGCACCTCCACCCCGATCTCCTTCGCGGAGTCCCGGGCCAACTCCATGAGCCTCGGGGAATAGGGAGTCTTCAGGTCCGGGAACCTCGGCCCCCACTCCTCGAGGTTCTCGCCTCTAAGCGGGCTGAGCTGGGGGAGGTTTATATGGTCCTTTATGAGCATCAGGTCACCGGTGTTGAACGTAAGGTTGAGTCCCCCGGTCGCGCAGGTGACCGCGAGGCGTTTCGCGCCCAGGGCCGCGAGTATCCGCACGGGCCGCACCACCTCTCTCAGGTCGTATCCCTCGTAGTGGTGGAACCTGCCCTGGAGCGCGGCCACCCTCTTCCCGCCGAGGCTCCCCAGGATGAGCCTTCCCCTGTGGCTGGGCACGGTGGAGACCGGAAAGTGGGGGATCTCCCCGTAGGGGATGACCGCGTCCGCGTCGATGCGCTCCGCGAGCCCGCCGAGACCCGTGCCGAGGATTATCCCCACCTCCCGGGGCCCGGGAGCCCTCTCCCTGATAAACGCGGCAGCCCCCTCTACCCGTTCGAGCTCAACATCCATTGGCGCGTCTCCTGCAAGCATGCCCCCAAGTGTCCCCTCGCTTATAGAAAAAGGTATTTCATGTGTCAACCAAACTCGTGCCAGCAGGGCCAAATTGTGGTCTCCCGCGTGACTCTCCCCTCCCCCCGGCTCTCCGCGGGAGAGCGGCCCGGGAGAACCTCTGCCGTGAGGCCCGCGCCCCTGAAAGGTGAGCTGGAGAACTACCGCAGGCACCTCGTCTTGCTCAAGCGCAAAAAGCCCCTTCTCTATGTTACGGCCCTCATGGCCTTTGAGCCCCGGCTCAACAACTCCCAGCGGATCGCGGCCATCATCCGGCAGAAGACCCGCCAGAGGCCCTTCCTCGACCGCAGGGTGAGAAACATGCTTAAAAATGTCCGCGCGAAGACCATTTCCGCGGACCCCCTGGTCCAGCGCATCAGGGAGGCCAGGGTCTCTAATCCCCGGACCTTCATCAGGCTCGTGGAGCTGGTGATGCCGGAGATGCGGCCCTTCGGCCTGGCCAAGAGGATGGCCCGGATCAGGGAGAAGAGTCCCCGGGTCTTCAGGCGGCTGGTCGCGATTCTGAAGAAGGGTGCGTAGGCGGCAAAAAAAACGGCCCCCCTCCAAACAGCGGGGGCCTAACTACTTCTTATCAATAACAAAGCTCTTTAAGGGCCGCGGCCCTACTTGATGCAGACCGCCCTCACCTTGCCCACGTCCATAAGCCCCTCGAAGACCTTTCTTATGCCGTCCTGCTTCAGGGTGGACATGCCGTCATTTATGGCCTGCTGCCTGATGTCGTCTATGGGCGACCTGCGCTGGACGAGCCTCTTCATCTCATCGGTGCCCACGAGGACCTCGAAGAGCCCGGTCCTCCCGCGGTAGCCGGTGTCGCCGCACTTGAGGCAGCCGCTGGCCTTGTGCAGGGTGAGGTCGTTGGAATACTCTATGCCCAGGCGGGGGAAGTCTTCGGGGCCGTACTCCTCCACCAGGAGGTCGAACTCCTCTCTGTCGGGGTGGTAGGACTTCTTGCAGCCCTTGCACAGGGTGCGGCCCAGCCTCTGCGCGAGGATGACCAGCACCGCGTCCGCGAAGTTGAAGGGGTCGAGCCCCATGTCGAGGAGCCTGGTCACGGTCTCGGGCGCGGAGTTGGTGTGGAGGGTCGAAAAGACCAGGTGGCCGGTGAGGGAGGCCTCTATGCCCATGGCCGCGGTCTCCTCGTCGCGCATCTCACCCACCATTATCACGTCCGGGTCGGCCCTTAGGAACGCCCTGAGCGTGTTGGCGAAGGTGAGGCCGATCTTGTGCCGGACCTGGACCTGCCTCAGACCCACCTGGGTGATCTCCACCGGGTCCTCCGCGGTCCAGATCTTGCGGTCCGGGGTGTTGATGTACTTCAGCGCGGCGTGGAGCGTGGTGGTCTTTCCGGAGCCGGTGGGCCCCACCACCAGGCAGATGCCGTAGGGCTTGATGATCGCGTCTATGAACTCCTCGTAGTCGCGCTCGGAGAAGCCCATGACCTCGAGGGACAAGGGCTCGCCGGACGCGAGGATCCTGATGACCACGTCCTCGAGCCCTCCCTGGGTGGGCAGGGTGGCCACGCGGAGCTCTATGTCCGGGCCCCCGAACTTCTTGAACTTGATCTTGCCGTCCTGGGGGAGCCTCTTTTCCGCGATGTCGAGCTCGGCCATGATCTTTATGCGGGAGACCAGGGCCCGCTTGTGGCTGGCAGGGACGGTCTGGAAGAGCCGGCACGCGCCGTCGACCCTGAACCTCACGTCCATGTTCTTGAGTCCCGGATAGGGCTCGAAGTGGATGTCCGACGCGTCCCTCTTGTAGCCCTCTATGAGGATCTGGTTCACGATCTTCACGATGGCCGCGTCCGACTCGGTGACCATCAACTCCTCGTCTTCAGCCTCCAGGGAGTAATCCCCCTCAGCCATGAGGAGCGCGTCCAGGTCAATGCCGTCTTCCATGATGCCGCCGCCGAAGAAGAACCCTATGTACTTGAGTATGGTCTCGGGCAGGCCCACCGAGTACTCGTACTTGTCGGCCCTCACCAGCCTTCGGACCATGTCCCTCTTGGTGAGGTTCGCGGGGTCGTCCATGAGTATGGTCACCCTGCCGTCTAC
>JARFUL010000167.1 GCA_029289015.1 Syntrophobacteria bacterium
GCCCTCGGGGATGGTCCGCACCTCGCCGATTACGCCCTTTTTGGCGATCCTGTCCATGTTGGGGGTGGCCGCGACCTCGAGGGGGGTCTTGCCTCCCAGCTCGGCTAGGGGATAGTCCCCCATGCCGTCCCCCACCATGAGGATGTATTTTCGCTTCTCAGCCACTGTCAGTTCCCGGTTTAGGCATGTGCCAAGAGAGGAATATTACAATATAAAATGCCGGGGGTAAACCTCCGGCGAAAAGAAATCATCCTCGCGCCAGAATGTAGCGCGCCGTTTTACATGGCCCCGCCAAACTTGGGACAGATGAAGAGGCTTCGCTACTCCTGGTTATGGAACGGCCCCACCATCCTGCCGCAGGCAGGATCAGAAGAGGCACACTGTGCCTGCCGCAGGCAGGATCAGAAGAGGCACGCTGTGCCCTCTAGAGCCAGTACCCCTCGGGCCCGTCGCCGGACTCTATGCGGATGAGCCTGGTGGGCGGGCTCACCACGTCCAGCGTGTCTATCTCTTTAAGGGCCTCTCTTACGTCCTTCTCCCTGGCCTCGTGGGTGAGCATCACGATGGGCACCACGCCGGCTATCTCCCTGCCCTTCTGGATCACCGCGGAGATGGAGATGTTGCGGGACCCCAGGATGCCGGAGATCTTGGAGAGAACGCCGGGCCGGTCCTTCGCGGAGAACCTTATGTAATAGCTGGTCCTGATCTCGTCCATGGGGAAGACGGGCCTGTCCGATATTGCCGCGGTGCGGCAGGTGAGGAGGGGGACCCGCTGGGGCACCCCCGAGAGGTTGTCCCGGGCCAGGTCCATCAGGTCGGCCACCACGGCTGAGCCCGCGGCCATCATGCCCGCGCCCAGGCCGTAGAGCATCACGTCCCCCACCGCGTCGCCGGTGATGAAGACCGCGTTGAAGGCCCCGGAGACCGACGCGAGCACGTGGTCCTTGGGTATCATGGTGGGATGGACCCTCGCTTCAATGGAGTCCCCCCGGTCCCTGGAGACCGCGAGAAGCTTCACCTTGTAGCCGAAGTCGGACGCAAACTGGATGTCCAGCGGCTCAATCCCGGTTATGCCCTCGGTGTATATCTCCTCGTACCTGAGGCTCGAGCAGTAGGCCAGCCTTGCTGTGACTGCTAGCTTGTGCGCGGTGTCGGTGCCGTCCACGTCAAAGGTGGGGTCTGCCTCGGCGTAGCCCTTTTTCTGGGCCTCGGCCAGCGCGTCCTCAAAGGTGGCCCCCTCCTCGGTCATCCTGGTGAGCACATAGTTGGAGGTGCCGTTCAATATGCCGTAGAGCGCGCCGATCCTGTTGGCCGCGAGCCCCTCCCGGATGGACTTTATCAGCGGTATGCCCCCGCCCACCGAGGCCTCGAACTGAACCGAGACCTTTCTCTTGTGGGCCGCGTCGAATATCTGGGGGCCGTGCACCGCCAGAAGGGCCTTGTTTGCGGTGACCACGTGCTTGCCCCGCTCTATGGCCTCGAGGATGAAGGTCTTCGCGGGCTCATACCCGCCGATGAGCTCCACCACGATCTCTATCTCCGGGTCATCCATAATCGCGGAGACGTCCGGGGTAAGGATGGAGCGATCGAACTCAACGGGCCGCTCGGAGGTGGTGTCTATGTCCACTATCCTCTTCAGCGTCAGCTTCGCGCCGAGCCTGTCCTCTATCAGGTCGCGGTTGTCGTCGAGTATCCTGATCATGCCGCAGCCCACGGTGCCGAGCCCGATGAGCCCAACGTATATCTCCCGCATTTCCTCCTCCGCGATACTAAAAGGGAGCCCCCCAAGGGGCCCCCTCAGATAATCTTATGGCGCCTGACGCTTGAGCGCGAGCATCTCTTAGAGAACCTTCTTTATGCCCCGGATCGCCTGGCGGGTCCTCTGCTCGTTCTCCACCAGCGCGAACCGGACATAGTCGTCCCCGTACTGGCCGAACCCCAACCCCGGGGAGACCGCGACCTTGGCCTCTTCTATGAGAAACTTGGAAAACTCCACCGAGCCCATCTTGAGATACTGGTCCGGTATCTTGGCCCACACGAACATGGTGGCCTTGGGCTTCTCTATCTCCCAGCCCACCCGGCTGAGCCCGTCCACCAAAACGTCCCTTCTGCTCTGGTAGGTGTTCACTATCTCCTTGACGCAGGACTGGTCCTCATTGAGCGCTATTATGCCCGCGATCTGGATCGGCTGGAAGATCCCGTAGTCGAGATAGGACTTTATCCTGGTGAGCGCGCCCACTATGTGCTGGTTGCCCACGCAGAACCCCACCCGCCAGCCGGGCATGTTGTAGGACTTGGAGAGCGAGAAGAACTCCACCCCTATGTCCTTCGCGCCGGGCACCTCGAGGAAGCTCGGCGCGCGGTAGCCGTCGAACACGAGGTCTGCGTATGCCAGGTCGTGGATCACGATGATCTTGTGCTCCTTGCAGAACGCGACCACGTCCTCGAAGAACTCGCGCTCCACCACCTTGGTGGTGGGGTTGTGGGGGAAGCAGAGAATCAGCATCTTGGGCATCGGCCAGGTGAGGCGCACCGCTTCGGTGAGGTCCTCGAAGAAGTCCCTGTCCGGCGCGATGGGT
>JARFUL010000168.1 GCA_029289015.1 Syntrophobacteria bacterium
TCGGGTATCAATGTTCGGATTGGGGTTTCAGGAGCTACTTATAATCTTCGTGGTGGCCATCATCGTGGTGGGCCCCAAGAAGCTTCCCGACCTGGCCAAGGCCCTCGGCAAGGGGCTGGCTGAGTTTCGCAGGGCCGCGCAGGACATCAAGTCTTCCATAGACTCCCACACCGGCATGTCCGAAATAAAGGAGACCATGTCGAGCATGGACCTGAAAAGCGACCTTGACGTTGAGTACCACGAAGAGGATGAGTACGAGGAGGTGGAGGAGCTCGAAGATACCCGGGAGCAGGAAGAGACCGCGCAGGCCGAGCCCGCGCCCCAGCCCACCCAAAACAGGGACGAAAAAGCAGAAAAATGAGTGAACCCGCCCAAAAGATGCCCTTCTTGGAACACCTGGAGGAGCTCAGAACCAGGATTCTGTGGTGTCTCGCCGCGATCGGCGTGGGGTTCATCGTCTGCTGGATATTCAAGGAGCTCATCTTCAGGATCTTCACCTTTCCCCTGATCGACGCGCTTCCCGCGGGGGAGAGGATCATATTTACCGCGCTCCCAGAGGCGTTCTTCACCTACCTCAAGCTCTCCTTCCTCGGCGGGGTGATCGTCGCGATGCCGGTGATAATCTACCACGCGTGGGGTTTTATGGTCCCCGG
Organism: Syntrophobacteria bacterium; assembly: GCA_029289015.1. Taxonomy (GTDB): domain Bacteria; phylum Desulfobacterota; class Syntrophobacteria; order JARFUL01; family JARFUL01; genus JARFUL01. The sequence goes on from JARFUL010000168.1 coordinate 654, forward strand.
GCTCTATAATAAGGAAAGAAAGTCCTTTTTCTTTATAATTATTTTTTCATCCGTCTTCTTTGTCGCGGGGTCCTTCTTCGGCTACTTCGTGGTCTTTCCCTACGGATTCAGGTTCTTTCTCTCCTTCTCGGGAGACGTTCTGAGGGCGCTGCCCTCCATGCGGGAGTACCTGGCGCTTGCCTCCAGGCTCCTCATCGGCTTCGGCCTGGTCTTCGAGCTGCCCGTGGTGGTCTATTTCCTGGCCAGGCTCGGTATCGTGTCCGCCGCGATGATGCGCAAGTACCGGACTGTGGCCATTGTAATCATCTTCGCGCTGGCCGCGATGCTCACCCCCCCCGACCCTGTGACCCAGCTCATGATGGCCGTGCCCCTGTGGCTCCTCTATGAGATCAGCGTGCTGGTGGCCGCGGCGGTGGGCCCCAAGGCGGAGGCGGGGGAAAAGCTTGAGGGTGCGGAGGACACGGCCACGGACTCCACAGCCCCCTAACCGCTGAAAGCCGCCGGCCCGATCGGGCTGGCCCCGCAATAAATCAACCGGCGCAAAGCCGGTTTTTTTGCCTTTATCTGCCTTTTCGATGAGCGCGCGCGGTCCGTGGGGAGGCTACTTATCCGCGTTGGCCTCCTGGGCGGTGAAGTCCACCAGCATGGAAGAGGTCTCCTTGAACCTCGAGCAAAGGGTGGTGATCATCTTCTTAAAGAGCGGTGAAAGCCTGTTTACCAGGGTCTTGATCTCTTCCGGGTCGAGGCGGCAGATCTCCACCTTGCCCAGGGCCTGCGCGGTGACAAAGGCCGGACCGTTGTCGCCGCCGAGGAACTCCACGTCCCCGATTCCCTCGTTCTCCTCCACGGTCTCCACCACCACCTGCTTTTTTCCCGTTTTCTTGGTCAGCCTGACCTTCCCGGACAGGACGAGAAAGACCGCGCCATTAAGATCATCCCCCTCCTTGAAGATGATCTCCTTGTCCTTGAACTTCTCTACCTTTTTACAGAACTCCTTGGTCAAACCTGACCCCTATCAGGCAAAGGTTACCAGCGCGTCGGTCACCCGCCTCACCTTTCGGTTGAGGCCCGCAAGCAGCTCCCGGAAGTGGGGGGGCAGCCGGTAGAACTCCATGGAGACCATCTCCTTGTCGAGTATTCCGAGCTTCACCGGCCCGCTGGCCACCGCGCTGGCGGAGCGCGCGGTCATTCCCCGCTCGAGGAAGGCCATCTCCCCGAATATCTCCCCCCGGCCGAGCTCGGCCAGAACCATCTCGCGCGTCTCGCCCTTCTTCACCATCTTCACTTCGCCGGAGAGCACCACATAGACCCAGTCCGAGAACCTTCCCTCGTGGAAGATTATGTCCCCGTCCTTGTAGCTCTCCTCCCCCACCACGTAGATCTCGTAGAATATGTCGTCCTCGTCGACCTCGGAGACCACCTCTTCGAGGATGTCCGCGGACAGGACCATGAAGGGCTGCTCCTCGTCGGGGTCCTCGGACCGCTCGGGCTTTATAAGGCCCTCGTCCATCATTCTGACCGCGTCCAAGACCAGGGCCAGGGCCAGCTTCTGGATGTTCCTCTCCTCAGCCGTCTCGCCGGGGATGAACTCGGCCTTTCCGTCCTGCCACGCGAAAAAGGAGTAGAAGGCCTCCTTGCCCATCCGCTTGCCCAGGCGCGCGAAGACCGCCTCGCCGCTGGCGAAGAACACGGACCCCTTGCCCGGCTTCCTGACGCGGGTGAACTTCAGCTCCCCGGTGAGACCGCTCATCACCACGAACTGGACAATGTCCCCCAGCCTGAGGTGGACCAGGTCCCCGGTGAATATGGACTTCTTGGCAGCCATCTCTTACCTGAAAGAAATACTCCTGATAGTTGGGAATTCAGGAGACTTTACCAAAAGCGGGGGGTCAACGGCAACCCCTTTGAGCTCCCACTTACTCTTTAATCTCCTTGATCGCGGCTATTATATCCTTGATCGCTTCCAGGGAGAATCTGCGCGCGGCCCGGCTCATGGCCGCGATGAACCCCTGGGCCCCCTTCCTGTCTATGGGCTCGGTCTGGGTGTAGGCCTTCTGGAAGAGCACCTTGAAATTCTCATCGGAATCCGTGTCCAAAAGCGTTAGCCTGACGCTGAGCGACGCGCGGCGCGACTCCTCGTCCCTGCGCTCGGAGAACTCCTCCACAAGGCCGTCCAGGTTGATCCTGGCCTCGCTGAGATCGTAT
>JARFUL010000169.1 GCA_029289015.1 Syntrophobacteria bacterium
TGCCCTTCTCCCGCTTGTATACGATGTCGAGGAGCTCCCCGCAGGATATCTCGGAAGGGTCAAAATCTATCTGCACCGCGTCGGTGTGGTCCCCGAGCCTATAGTAGGTGGGGGAGGCCTTTACGCCCCCCGTATACCCCACCCGGGTTCTCACCACCCCTCTTAGCGACCCGAACCGGGCGTCAGGACTCCAGAATCACCCGAGCCCTTCCACGAGCCTGGCCCTGATGGCCTCGTCTATGGGGTACTGGCCCGCGCGGGCCGGATTTCAGGGTAAATATCCCTTTAATAAATCGCGAGGAAATATAGTCCCATGGCGGCCTATTGTTCACAGAAAACAATTGAGCGGCCCAGGACGCGGGCTGAGCCCGCGCCGGCCTTTCAATGCCGCCCCGGACCGCAAAGGGGGCCGCTCGCCGCATACCCCGGCCCCGCGGGGCCAAAGGGGTCCGCAAAACCTTATTTATTAAGGGGTTGAAACCTGTTAGAATGCCCAAGGTCATCAGGGGTGTTGAAAATGGAGCGAAAATGAGGGTCTTATGCAACGGGTGCGGGTTTTCCGCGGAGCTCAGGCAGCCACCGGGGCCCGGGGAGCCGGTGCTCTGCCCCAGGTGCCGGTCCGCGATCCACCTCGGGCGGGAAGAGGCCGAAGCGGCCTCCCCGGGGCAGCCCGCGTGGGAAAACAGGGAGTCGCTCCTGGACCTGGCCGCGATGGCCTCCACCGTAAAGGGCGCGCTCCTGAGCCCCACGAGGGTCTTCTCCGGTCTCGCGCCCAAGACCGGGTACAGGGCCGCGATCCTCTTTTTCATCCTCACCGTGATGGTGGGCGCGGTGGGGTACCTCTTTGCTCAGCAGGTCATGGCCGCGGCCACGGGGCGCGACCTGGCCACCCCGGTGGAGGTGGCGGTCAAGGTGGCCGCGCTTTTGTTCGCGCTCCCCGTGCTTGCTCCGTCCATGGCTTTGGTCATATCCGGGCTGATACACGCGGGCCTCACCATTGTCCGCGGGTCAAAGGGCGGGTTCGCGTCCACCTTCAGGGTCTTCGCGTATGTGGGCGGCGCGACCAGCCTCTTCAACGTGGTCCCGGTTCTGGGGCCGGTCGCGGGCTTCGTGTGGGGCATCGCAAGCCAGGTGCTGGGGCTCAAGGCCGCGCACTCCACCTCCTACGCCCGCGCGATCCTGGGCATGGTGCTGGGCCTGGTTATCTTCTTCGGGATCATCGTGGGGGCCGCGACCGCGCTGGGCCTGGGCATGGTGGGGCTCATGGAGCTTCTTGAGTAGGGCCGGGAGATTGGACACCATGTCCAAAGATGAGCCAAGACCCGAGTGCTTCGGAGTTCCGGAAGAGGTCATTCCCAGGGACGAGGAGACGGGGCTCATCGTGACCCAGGACGACTGCGCGGACTGCGACCTTCTCTCGGACTGCCTCAAGGCGGCCCTCGAAGCCTCCGCGGAAGAGATCAGGAAGAGGGAGAAGGAGAAGGAGGGCCAAATGCCCCCGGGCTACGACGCGTACCTCAGGTCCCGGGAGGAGGCCGAGCCCGAGGAGGAGGCCGAGCCGCGCGGGGTGGTGGGGTTCCTCAAGCGGTGGTCCCGCATGAAGAAGGAGAAACAGGAGAAGGAATAAGAGGTGAAGACCGCGTACTTCGACTGCTTTTCGGGAATATCGGGGGACATGGCCCTGGCCGCGCTCATCCACCTGGGGCTTTCCCCCGTAGAGCTGAGGGCCGCGCTCGCGCTCTTAGACCCTCCGGGGCTCGAGCTGGAGGTAGAGGAGGGCAAAAGGGGGCCCATCGCGGGCGTCTCGGTGAGGTTCAGGTTAAAGGAGAGCGAGCACAGACCCGCGACCCCGGTCCACATCCGGGAGATAATAGAAAAGAGCGGCCTGGCCGCGCGGGTGAAGGATAGGAGCCTCAGGGTCTTCGGCAGGCTCTTCGCGGCCGAGGCCAGGGTCCACGGCACCGCGGTTGAAGAGGTCCACCTCCACGAGGCAGGGGGCTGGGACACCGTGCTCGACGTGGTGGGGGTGGTCTTTGGCCTAGAGACCCTGGGGGTAGAGAGGGTCGAGGCCTCCCCGGTCCCCCTGGGGAGCGGCAGCGTGGAGAGCTCCCACGGCACCCTGCCCGTGCCCGCGCCCGCGACGGTGGAGCTCCTGAAGGGGGCCGAGGTCTACGGCGGGCCCTTCGGCTTCGAGGTCACCACCCCCACCGGCGCGGCCCTCATCAGCGAGCTGGCAGAGTCCTTCGGCCCCTGCCCCGCGATGAACGTTTCCGGGGTGGGCTACGGCCTCGGGTCCAGAGACCCCGCGGG
>JARFUL010000170.1 GCA_029289015.1 Syntrophobacteria bacterium
CCATGCCCCAGGTCTGGATGAACCTGCGGTAGCTGTCCCACGCGAACCACGGCTCTCCCGTGCGCTTGATGAGCCCCCTGACCACCTCCTCGTTGATGCCCACGTTGAGGATCGTGTTCATCATGCCGGGCATGGAGATGACGGAGCCGGACCGGACCGAGACCAGCAGCGGTCTCCTGTGGGAGCCGTAGATGTTCCCCGTTGCCTTCTGGATGTCCCTGATCCCCTTGCGGATGCGGGTCTTCAGGTCGTCCAGGGTGTGGGGGAACTTCTCTATGACCTTCCGGCACCGGCAGGCCTCGGTGGTGATGATGAACCCGGGAGGCACCTTGAGCCCCAGTCCGGCCAGCTTCACCAGGTTGAGCCCCTTGTTGCCGAGGTATATGGTGTCGTAGGTGGCCGGGTTGGGCTTGTGGATGTCGGAGATCACCTTCTCGGGGTCGTAGCTCATCAGGAGGTCGCGCGCGTCCCCGCGAAGGTCCACGGCCTGGCGGGTCAGGGTGTGGAGCACGCTGGAGATGAAGTTGTCCAGGTGCTGCAGCCCGAAGGAGCGGGCCACCAGGTCCCGGATAAAGGCCTCCGCGACCCTGTGGTGAAACTCCTCGCCCCCGGCCCCCTCCCCGGCCCTGAGGTATATGGGCACCACGCCGGAGGGGCCCAGCGCCTTGAGGGTCTTGATAATGGCCTCCTTGTGCAGCCCCGCGAAGTGGACCTCGATTATGTGGCCCACCGCAAAGGAGAACCCCTTGAAGATGTCCAAAAACTGGGAGTGGGAGAAGTGCCTCCTCTCCAGGGCCGCGTTGAGGAGCCCCTGGTCCCTCTCAATGGTCGCGGAGGTTATCCCCTCCAGCTTCAGCGCGCGGATGAACTGGTCCATGAGCAGGGCTATCCGCTCGAAGGTGGCCCTGGTGATGAAGGAGAGGTTCTCCTGGCGGATGATCCTCTCGAAGAGAGTGTTCGCGAGGTTCTTCAGCCGGAAGGTGAGCCCCAGCGCGTCGAACTTGCGCTCCCGATAGGTGCCGTATATGGAGGGAATGTCCACCGCGATATGCCTCTTGTGGAATATCTCCTCCTCGGTGGAGTAGGTCTCTGCCGAGAGAATGATCTCGGTGAGCTGCTCGAGGTAGTCCAGGGTCGCGTCGAGGACCACGAAATCGTCGTCGCTCTTCAGGGACTTCACGAGGTAGTCCGCACCGGGCATTCCCCTCTCTTCGGCCTTCCTCAGCCTTATCTCTATGTGGCCGTGGCTCAGGTCGTACTTTTCGGCCAGAAGGCGGTAGAGCTTGTGGAAGAGGATGAGCCTCTGTTTCTCGCGGCTGTCCACCCCCCCCACCTCGTCGGAGAGGCTGGCCAGCTCCTGCGCGTTGAGGCCTAAGAGGAACTCCCTGCCGGTCTTCAGGGGGGACGCGGCCCTGAACGCGGTGTTGACGATCCTCCTCAGGTCGTCCACATAGGGCCCGGACTCCTCAACCTGGGAGAAGACGTCCTCGGAGAGGAACCTCCTGAGAACCTCTTTGTCCGAGTCGTGCCAGAACTCAACAATGGCCTCCATGAAGTCCATGATGGTGTTGTTGGACTCCACGTGGCTCTGCTTCCTCAAGAAGTGGATCAGCTTGTCCCCTCTCTGGCCGGTCTCGTCCAGGTCGGTGGACACGTCCCGGAGCAGCCCCTCCGCGCCGATCTCGTTGAAGTAGACCGGGAAGAGCCTGGCCAGCTGGAGCACCAAGTCGTAAACCGGCCTCACGGGGCTGTTCAAAAGGAGGGATATGTCCTTCTGGAAGAGGTCCGAGTCCTTTATGTAGACCCCGCCCAGCGCGAGGTTGCATATGAGGGCCGAGAGCAACGGCTTGGTCCTCTTGGGGTCGAGCTCGATGAGCTCTAGCCAGGTGCGCACGCACAGGAGGTGGGCCGGGTCTGCCACCACCTGCCAGTTGGCCGTCACGCCGGATATGGACGGAGACCTGAACCCCAGGTCCACCACCTCTTTGAGGAAGAAGTCTATGAGGTCTGAGTCCTTGGTGGAGAAGACCGCCCTGCCCACGACCCTGACGCAGGAGAGCGCGCCCTCCGGGTGGTTTTTGAAGCTGTGCTTGAGGACCGCGAAGGCCTCCCTGAGGAATCCCATGAACCACCCGGGCCCCTCCTGCTCCAAAAGGTTCGTGAGCGTCGGGGCCAGCCCCCGGACCACCTCGTCGTGGATGGTCCTGAGCAGGGACAGCTCCATGAGCCTCAAGAATAAAAGCGCCTTCAGCCTCTCCCTGTGGGGTGAGTGGGCCCTCTGGCTCACCTTGAAGGGGATCTTCCGGTAGTGCTCAACGATCTCCCGGTGGTCCGGAAGCTTCTTGTACCTGATGGGGCTCTCCAGGTTCTCAAGGGTCTTGAGGTTGGCCCTCAGCGCCCGGTGGGTTATGGGCTCGAAGTCCTTGTCGTACCCTTCGATCCAGATGCCCTGGGGAAGGTGGTTCTCGAACCAGTAAAACGGGTCCTCGTGCTCCAGCCAGCGCAGGTAGGTCTCCTTGAGGCACTGGGCCAAGAGCTTCCGAAAGGCCGCGAGGACCCCTTCCTGGCCGTCCCCCTTGGAGAAGCGGGTGTAGAGGCTCTTTAGCCGGCGGTGGCTGGCCGCGATGAAGAAGAGCTTCTCCGGGTCGAGGCCCGCCATCCTCTCGAACGCGTCCTCGAGGAATTCGACGTTGTCCGGGCCGTCCTCCGCGACCTTGAAGATGAAGGCCAAAAGGCTGTCCGCGGCCTTCTGGCAATAATCCGGGTTCGCGCAGTTCTCCAGGCTGTCCAGAATGGCCCCGGTCAGGATGGAGACCACCTGGGGGAAGTCCGGGCTCCTGAGGAGATGGGGGAAGTTGGACAGCGCGAACCTGCCCAGCTCCTCCACCAGGTATTCCCAGTTTCGGTAGGGGTGGTTCAGCTCTTCGAGGAGCTCCTTGGCGTTTTTGAAGACCCCGGGCAGGTCCTTCACCGCGGCCATGAGCGGCCCGAACCTCTCGGGTATCTCAACCCGGGCGAAGGTCCTGGAGAGGTTGATCTCCAGGGCCTTGGAGTCTACCCGGGGCTCTCTATCTGCCGTATTGATACGCGTCACCGTCCGGTTAGGTTCCTGAGT
>JARFUL010000171.1 GCA_029289015.1 Syntrophobacteria bacterium
GTAAGCTTTGCGCGCATCTTCTACCGCAACTCCTTCAACATGGGGCTAGCGATCCTGGAATCTGCCGAAGCTGCAAAGGGTATAGAGGAGGGGGACGAGCTGGAGGTGGACCTGGCCTCGGGCACCATAAAGAACCTCACCAGACGCGAGACCTACAGGGCCCAGCCCATCCCGGAGTTCATGCAGGAGCTCCTGGACGCGGGCGGGCTCATGAGCCACGTCATGAAAAGCCGGGCCGTCTAGGCCATAGAGACGATTCTTTCACCCTTCAATTTGTACCGGAGGCTTGCAAAAACGGGCCTGGGGCTGCTATATATACGGCTTCAGGCACTTTTAACGCGCATACGACCAAAGAAGATAAGGATGAGGAGGAACAATGGCCAACCCCTACGACATAGCGGTCATCCCGGGCGACGGCACCGGCCCGGAGGTGATGAATGAAGGGCTCAAGGTGCTGGACGCGATCGCGAAAACCTCGGGGATATCGTTCAACTTCGTGCACTACGACCTGGGCGGGGACCGGTATCTCAAGACCGGGGAGACCCTGCCCGGCACGGTCCTCGAAGAGCTAAAGAGGGTGGACGCGATCCTGCTCGGCGCGATAGGCCACCCGGATGTAAAGCCCGGAATCCTCGAGCAGGGCATCCTTCTTACCCTGCGGTTCACCCTGGACCAGTACATAAACCTCAGGCCCGTGATCCTCTATCCGGGGGTGGAGACGCCGCTCAAGGACAAGGGGCCCGACGAGATAAACTTCGTGGTGGTGAGGGAGAACACCGAGGGGCTCTACGCGGGCACCGGCGGGTTTTTGAGGAAGGGCACACCCAACGAGACCGCGGTCCAGACCTCGGTGAACACGAGGATGGGGGTGGAGCGGTGCGTTCGGTTCGCGTTCGACTACGCAAGAAGGCCCGACAGGAGGAAGAACGTCACGCTGTGCGGAAAGACCAACGTCTTGACCTACGCGTTCGACCTTTGGGAGAGGGCCTTCAACGAGGTGGCCGAGGACTACCCCGACGTGTCCACCGGCTACGCGCACGTGGACGCGGTCTGCATGTGGATGGTGAAGAACCCGGAGTGGTTCGACGTCATAGTCACGGACAACATGTTCGGGGACATCATCACGGACCTCGGTGCGATGATCCAGGGCGGCATGGGCATAGCAGCAGGCGGCAACCTCAACCCCGAAGGGGTCTCCATGTTCGAGCCCATCGGCGGGTCCGCGCCCAAGTATACGGGCAAGGGGGTGATAAACCCCCTGGCCATGATCTCGGCCGCGGCCATGATGCTGGACCACCTGGGCGAGCGCGAGGCCGCTACCAGGGTCGAGGACGCGGTGAAGAGGGTGGTGGTCAAGGATATAAAGTCCCTCGACGCTGGGAAGATGGGGCTTTCCACCTCCCAGGTGGGGGACAGGGTCGCTTCTCTCGCAACAGGATAACCACAGAATTTCGGGAGGATAGCACTATGGCCAGGGAGTTCAAGGTCGCGGTCGCGGGAGCAACCGGCGCGGTGGGCCGTGAGATGATGAGGACCCTCGAGGCCCGCGGTTTTCCGGTGGGGAGCCTCCTGCCCCTGGCTTCGGCCCGGTCCGAGGGCCGAAAGGTGAAGTTCAGGGGGGAGGAGGTGCCGGTCTCGGTGCTCACCGACGACTCCTTCAAGGGGGTGGACATCGCGCTCTTCTCCGCGGGCGCGGGCGCGTCGAGGGAGTTCGCGCCCAGGGCCGCTGAGAGCGGGTGCGTGGTGGTGGACAACTCCTCCGCGTGGCGCATGGACCCCGAGGTCCCGCTGGTGGTGCCGGAGGTGAACCCCCACGCGGTCGCGGCCTACAAGACAAAGGGCATCATAGCCAACCCCAACTGCTCCACCATCCAGATGGTGATGGTGCTCAAGCCCATCCACGACGCGGCCAGGATAAAGCGGGTGGTGGTGGCCACCTACCAGGCGGTCTCGGGCACGGGGCTCAAGGCCATAGAGGAGCTGAAGAGGCAGACCGAAGCCATTGTGGCCGCGCGGGAGGCCAAGGTGGAGGTCTATCCCCACCAGATAGCGTTCAACCTCTTTCCCCACATCGGCTCCTTCACCGAGTCCGGCTACACCGAGGAGGAGCTGAAGATGGTCTTTGAGACCCAAAAGATCATGGAGGACGACTCCATCAGGATCTCCGCGACCACGGTGAGGGTGCCTGTCTATTTTGGACACTCGGAGTCCGTGAACATCGAGACCGAGAAGAAGCTCACCGCGGACGAGGCCAGGGAGATCCTCTCCAGGGCCCCGGGCGTGGAGGTGGTGGACGACCCGTCGGGCAACCTCTACCCCTACCCCATCATGGCCGCGCACAGGGACGAGACCTTCGTGGGCCGTATCCGGGAGGACATGAGCGTGCCGAGCGGCCTCGAGATGTTCGTGGTCTCGGACAACATCCGCAAGGGCGCGGCCCTGAACACGGTCCAGATCGCGGAGGTTCTCGTGGAAAACTACCTCTGATCCCGGGGCCGGCGGGGAATGCTCTCATGGGTGCGTCTACACGCGACGAAGCAAAGAGCACGGAAGCGGGGCTGCACCTCCAGCCGCGGGTCAGGCCGGTTACCAGAGTCCCCCCCTCCAGGATCAAGTGGTGGGCCTACACGCTTCTCAACGAGCACGCGTACGGCTTTTTCCTGAGAAATTTTCCGGGCTTGAGGGACGAGGTCTCGCCTCCCCGGGAAGACCCCGCGGCCATAAAAGAAGAGCTTGTGGAGTTGGGAATCGGGGTGGTGCCCTTCGCGGTGGCTCCCGGGAAGTTCAAGGACTACCTGCACCTTGCCCAGTACCAACGCTATCCCTATTACTACCACGGCGGGAAAAAGGGGTTCTTCAACAAGTTTTTCGAGCACTTCATGGCCCTAGAATACCTCGATCTCGGGCCGGGCAAGAGATTCGTGGACCTCGCGTCATCGTTTTCGCCCGCAGCAGACATATACTTTCGCCTAACCGGCGTAGAGGCTTTCCGGCAGGACAGGATATATCCCCGGGGCCTTCGGGGAAGCTTCATTGGCGGGGACGCGGCCCGGCTCCCGGTTCCCGACGGTTTTTTCCACGGGATCTCCCTGCACTGCTCTTTGGAGCACTTCGAGGGCGAAAGGGACATGGCCCTTATCAGGGAGGCGGAGAGGGTCCTGGCCCCCGGGGGAAGGATGGTGGTGGTGCCGCTCTACCTGAGCAATCTCTACCATTTCAGGTCCGATCCGGTGGCATTTTTCTTCTCCAGGCCGTGCTTTGAGCCGGGGGTTCCCGTGTATCCGGTGCGCGGGTTCAAGGTGAGCCACTCCAGGGTTTACAGCCCCCGGGCCCTCAGGGAGCGTATTGTCGCCAGCCTGGGCTCACTTGACCTCAGGGTCTTGTATATCGAAAATGAGAAGGACGTGGACCCCGCGTGCTACACCAAGTTCGTGGCTGTTTTCCAGAAGGGATGAACCCCATGTTTGCCAAGGATATCCCGGAGACGGAGCATTGGAGAAGGTAACACTGGGCGGCTTTTTGCCGGGCGACTCCGCCGCGCACCGCCTCGACCCCAGGGCCAAGGCGGGTATGCTCTTCTTCCTCGCGGTGGGGGTCATGGCCGGCCACGGGCTCAGGGGGGTTGGGGTGGTCGCTCTCCCGGCCC
>JARFUL010000172.1 GCA_029289015.1 Syntrophobacteria bacterium
GGGCCATGTGCATATGCTGCGGCGAAGGCAGGGTGGAGGAGGTGGCCCGGATGGACGACGTCGCGGAACAAAGGCTCCTTAAATACCTCAAGAAGGCCCGGGGATGATGGGCCGGGTCGCGGTGAGAAGATGCGCGGGCTACCGGGCCGATGAGCTGAAGCGGGCCGCGCTGGGCTGCTTCGATGCCTTCGGCGGAATAGGGGAGTTCATCGCGCGACGCGACACGGTGCTCCTCAAGCCGAACCTCCTGGCCCGCGACCCCGCTTCCGCGGGCACCACCACCCATCCCGCGTTTGTCGCGGCGGTCGCGGAGCTGGTCATGGACATGGGCGCTAGGCCCGTGATAGGCGACAGCCCCGCGTTCGGGTCCTGCCGCCAGGTGGCTGCGAGGTGCGGCCTTCTCAAGGAGGCCGAGCGCCTCGGGGTTCAGGTGGTGGAGCTGAGGAGAAACGCGGCCCAGAACGGCGCGAAGCTCACCGGCTCCCTCAGGGAGTACCCGATAATCATCAACCTGCCCAAGCTCAAGGCCCACGCGCAGCTCGGCTTCACCTGCGGGGTGAAGAACCTCTTCGGCCTGGTGGAGGGGAAGTCCAAGGCCTACCACCACCTGGCCGCGCGGGGCGACGTTGGGGAGTTCTCCAGGCTCATAATAGAGGTCGCGCTGAAGGTCGCGCCCGCGTTCACCGTGGTGGACGCGGTGGACGTGATGACCGGGACCGGCCCCAGAAGGGGGTTCATGAAGAGGGCGGGGCTCGTGCTGGGCGCGGCCGACCCTCTCTCTGTGGACGCCGCGGCCAAGATGATCTTCAACATCCCCCAGACCCCCATCCTGGACGCGGCCATAAACATGGGGCTCGAGCACGCGGGTGCTGGGTCGGTGTCCATTGAAGGGACGGACGGCCTGGAGATACCCCTTGCGGGGTTCGAGTTTCCCGGGGACCTGAAGGACGTCTCCTTCTCGGTCCCCAGGGTCGCGCTCTCCCTGGTGAGGCACCTGGCCATCAAGTTCTGGGGGAGGTAGCTTAAGATGCGCCCGGGATTTGCCGGCCCGGCCCGGGGGATGTCCGATCTTGGGGAAGGTTCGGTTAGAGGATGAGTAGAGAGAGATTGTATCGCTTTGGTTCAATAATCCCGGTTGCCGCACTCGTACTTATAGTGAGCTTCAGGTGCTCATATGCGGATGTTCCGGGAATGGATAGGATTTTTCATGATTTTGCTCAAGGCACACACTGGATGTTTTACGCAGATTTCAACGGCGCGAAGCGGGAGGTGGTTATCAGGGTGAAGAGGCACGAAAAAAACTGGACCGAGATAGAGTATGATATCTATAATCCACCCGACCCGGGCGCAACCGCGTCCACGGACGAAGTCTGGTTCGTAAAGGACGGGTATGTTGTCTGGGCTGACTACGACCTTGAGCAGGTGAGCCCTTACTGGCATGTGTACAAATTAGGAGCCAAAAAGGGCGACACCTGGAAAGGGCCTTTTGGCAAGGGCAGGGCCATGCACATGGGCACCACCGAAGTGGCTGTTCCCGCGGGCAGATACAGGGATGTGGTCCACATACGGCTCACGGATGAAGACGAAAAGACGCACGACTTTTTTTATGGACCCGGGGTCGGTCTCGTGAAGTGGGAAACAAAGAGCAGGTTCGGCAGAGCGGTGCTGGAACTAAAGGGGTTTATAAAGGGCAGGTAGGAGATCCAAATAGCAGATATTTGGCGCGGATTTTAGTTTTTGCTGACTGTGGGGGAATTATTTTGGATTCAATTTGTGTTCATCCCGCTAAATAAGTATCATTTGGATGAACATTAAAAGTATAAAAATCTTTATAAGTTAACGCGGAAATATCTTCTTTTAGATAGTTAAATCGCAAAGTAAGACCCATGTTTCTTGCAAAGTTGGGGAACTAAGGATAACCCGGGGCATAAGATCGATTATAATCAAAACGTAAACGAGGCTTTTGCCTAGAGGACAAGGACACAGTTAGGCGTGCTTGGAGTTTTAAGAAAGGTATTCGGCACCAAGAACGAAAGGGAGCTCAAGAGGCTCTCCCCCCTGGTGGACCGCGTGACGTCCCTCGAGCCCGGGGTGCGCGCGCTCTCCGACGCGGACCTCGCGGCCAGGACCGGTGAGTTCAAGCAGAGGCTCGAGAATGGCGAGCCCCTGGACGATATTCTACCCGAGGCCTTCGCGGTGGTCCGGGAGGCGGCCGCGAGGGTTCTGGGCGAGAGGCCCTACGACGTCCAGGTTCTGGGCGGGATAGTCTTGCACCAGGGAAGGATCGCGGAGATGAAGACCGGCGAGGGCAAGACCCTGGCCGCGACCATGCCGGTCTACCTCAACGCGCTCACCGGCCATGGCGCGCACGTGGTCACGGTGAACGACTACCTGGCCAAGAGGGACGCCCAGTGGATGGGCGGGATCTACGGGTTCCTGGGCCTCTCCGTGGGGGTGATTTTGCCCCAGCTCTCCGACAGGGAGCGCCAGATCGCGTACGGCTCCGACATCACCTACGGCACGAACAACGAGTTCGGCTTCGACTACCTGAGAGACAACATGAAGTACGCGCTCGAAGACCTGGTCCAAAGGGAGCTCAACTACGCGATCGTGGACGAGGTGGACTCCATCCTCATAGACGAGGCCCGCACGCCGCTCATCATCTCCGGGCCGGTGGAGCATAGTACGGTAAAGGACTTCGCGAAGCTCAGGCCCCAGTTGAGCGGGCTCGTCCGCAAGCAGCAGGCCATGGTGAACTCCCTGGTGAGCGACGTTGAGCGCTGCCTCGACGCGGGGGACGAGGAGGAAGAGGGGGTCAAGCTCCTCATGGCCTACCGGGGCGGGCCCAAGCAGAAGGGCTTTTTACAGCTCATGGAAGACCCCGCGGTGCGCAAGCTCCTCAAGCAGACCGAGGAGGAGTTCTCCCTGGCCAAGAGGATGCCCGAGATCGACGAGACGCTCTATTTCGTGGTGGAGGAGAAGGAGCGCAACGCGTATCCCACGGAGAAGGGCAAGGACCTGATAAGCGGGAAGGACCCCAGGTTCTTCCACGTTCCGGACATCTACTACGAGCTCCACCTCCTGGACCAGGACGAGTCCCTCTCCGCTGAAGACAGGGAGGAGCAAAAGACCCGCATCAGGCACGAGTACGAGGAGAAGGTAAACCGCAACCACGTGATAAACCAGCTTCTCAAGGCCTACGCGCTCTTCGAGAAGGACGTGGAATACGTGGTGAAGAACGGCCAGATCATCATAGTGGACGAGTTCACCGGCAGGCTGCTCCCCGGCAGGCGCTACTCCGACGGCCTCCACCAGGCGCTGGAAGCCAAGGAGGGGGTCCAGGTGGAAAAGGAGAACCAGACGCTGGCCACCATCACCTTCCAGAACTACTTCCGCATGTACGACAAGCTCGCGGGCATGACCGGCACCGCGGACACCGAGGCCGCGGAGTTCAAGGAGATCTACAACCTCGACGTGGTGATAATGCCCACCAACCGGGAGATGATCCGCGAGGACCACTCCGACCTCATCTACAAGACCGAGAGGGAGAAGATGGCCGCGGCTGTGGACGAGATGAAGCATCTGCACAGAGAGGGGAGGCCGGTTCTGGTGGGCACGGTCTCCATAGACAAGTCCGAGCGCATCTCCAAGATGCTCAAGAAGGCCAATATCCCCCACTCGGTCCTCAACGCGAAGCACCACGAGAAGGAGGCCCAGATAATACTCAACGCGGGGGAGGCCGGCACCGTGACCATAGCCACCAACATGGCGGGCCGCGGCACGGACATAAAGCTCGGCCCCGGGGTGGTGGACGTGGGCGGGCTCCACATCCTGGGCACGGAGAGGCATGAGTCCCGGCGCATAGACAACCAGCTCCGGGGCCGCTCCGGCCGCCAGGGCGACCCGGGCTCCTCCAGGTTCTACCTCTCCCTGGAAGATGACCTGATGCGCATCTTCGCGGCGGAACGCATAGCCGGGCTCATGGACAGGGTCGGCATGGAGGATGGCGAGCCCATAGAGCACGGCCTGGTGACCAAGGCCATAGAGAGCGCGCAGAGGAGGGTGGAGGGCCACAACTTCAACATAAGAAAGCAGCTCCTGGAATACGACACCGTGATGAACCAGCACCGGGAGGTGATCTACGAGCAGAGAAAGATGGCGCTGGGCGGCGAGGAGCTCAAGGACGCGGTGCTCGGCATGATGGAAGACCTGGTGGACGACCTGGTGTTCTCCTATGTCCCGGACAAGACCTTTATCGAGGAGTGGGACCTCAGAGCCATCACGGAGGAGATGTTCAGGTACTACACCGTGACGGTGGAGCTCGACCCGGAAAAGAGCCCGGACCTCACCTCCGAGGGGCTGAGGGAATACCTCCTCAAGAAGGCCATGGACGCGTACCGGATGAAGGAGCGTGAGCTCACTGAAGAGGTGATGGACGAGCTCATGAAGTGGGTGACGCTCAGGGTGGTGGACGAGAAGTGGCGGGAGCACCTCGTCGCGATGGAGCACCTCAGGGAAGGGATCGGCCTTAGGGGCTACGGCCAGAAGGACCCCCTGGTGGAATACAAAAAAGAGGGCCACGCGCTCTTCCAGGAGATGATCCACGACATAAAGAAGGAGTTCGTCGCGCTCCTCTTCAGGCTCCAGGTGGTCACCGAGCGGGAGGTGGAGAGGCTCGCGCCCCAGGAGGAGCCCATGACGCTCAGCCACGGGGACCCCGGATCCCAGACCGTGAAGGGCACCAAGAAGGTGGGCCGCAACGCTCCC
>JARFUL010000173.1 GCA_029289015.1 Syntrophobacteria bacterium
CTTGAAAGGCTCGAATAACAGACCGGGCTGGCTCAAGGGGCTAAAGGAGCTGGCAGCATCGTCAGGGACCGGGCTCCTGACCTCCGAGCCCCTTGCCGCGCACACCTCCTTCGGCATAGGCGGCGAGGTCACCGCGCTGGCCAGCCCGCGAGGTATTGACTCCCTCGTCTCGCTTATGGAGTTCCTGAGGCGCGACGGCATCTTCCACTTCATTTTGGGCAGGGGCACCAACCTGCTGGCCGGGGACGAGGGGGTGCGGGGCGTCGCGGTGAAGCTCGATCACGGGTTCGGCAGGGTGGAGCGGCTGGACTCAAGGAGCGTCAGCGTGGGCGCGGGGGTGAGGCTGGCCGCGCTTCTCAGGTACTCAATGGCCGAAGGGCTTTCGGGGCTCGAGTTTTTAGCCGGGATCCCGGGGTCCGTGGGCGGCGCGGTGCTGCTCAACGCGGGGGCCTGGTCCACGGGCTTCATGGAGCGGGTGAGCACTCTTTCCGTGCTCAATGCGGACCTTGCGGTGGAGGCCAGAGACGCGCGGGAGGTCCCCTTCTCCTACAGGAGGACCGACCTGGGCCCGGACGAGGTGGTCCTTTCCGCGACCCTGGCCCTCACCCCGGAAGATCCGGCCAGGGTGCGCGAAATGGTGAGGGCACGCTACCTGGCCAAAAAGAGGGGCCAGCCGCTCACCGAGAGGTGCGCGGGCTGCGTGTTCAAGAACCCGGCCCAGGGGGTTTCCGCGGGAAAGCTCCTGGACCTGATGGGGTTCAAGGGCGCGGCGCTGGGGGGCGCGGTAGTAAGCGAGGTGCACGCCAACTTCATCGTGAACTCCGAGGATGCCGGGGCCGGGGAGGTCATCGGCCTCATGTCCCGGATGAGGGACGCGGCGAAAAAGGGGTTCGGGGTGGAGCTCGAGCCCGAGATAAAGCTCGTCGCGGGCGAATTCATGGGGAGTCCCGTGTAGATGGCCAAGAACAAGTACAAGAAGAAGAGCGGGTCCATCCGGGTGTGGGTCTCCCTGGGGCTCGTCCTCGTGTTTGGGGCCAGCTCCTTCATCTGCATCAGGGCCTACCAGTGGCTCATAGAGGCCCCGTTCTTGAATGTGGGGACCATTGTGGTGGAGGGCGCGAAGAAGGTCATGCCCCTGGAGGTGGTGGCCCTCGCGGGAATCTCTCCCCATACCAATATTTTGGCCATTGACCAGGCCCGGATATGCCGCAGGGTGGCCTCCCACAACTGGATCAGGGAAGCCCACGTCACCAGGGTGATCCCGGACAAGGTGATCATCACCATAGAGGAGAGGGACGCGATCGCGCTGGTGGAGCACGGGGAGCTCTTTTTGATGGACTCGGACGGTAGTCTCTTTGAGCCAGCGGGCGAGAGGGCCGAGTGGCCCCTTCCCGTGATATCCGGGCTCGGCCCCCAGGAGGTCCGGGACGCGAGGGTAGTCGAGCCGTTTCTGGCCCTCGCTCTCCACGTCTTGGGCCTCATAGAGCAAAGGGGGTTCGAGTCGGCCCAGGTGGACTACTCGCTGGCCAACGGGTTCTCAATAGTGCCCCTCGGCGCGCGGTTCCGGATCTGGCTGGGGTTCAGCGAGTTCAACCTGAAGCTCGCCAGGCTCACCCGGGTCACCGATTTTCTCAAGAGCCAGGGGGTTCTCGACCAGGTTAAATGCATAGACCTAAAGTTCGGCAACAGGGTCTTTGTATCAGGAGATTTCATGGAAACTTTCAGGAAGGAGACGTAGCCATGGCCAGGATGGAAGAGTTGGTGGTGGGTCTCGACATAGGCACCACCAAGATTTGCTGCGTGGTGGGGGAGGTGACCGACGAGGGGGTTGACATCGTGGGCATAGGCACCCACCCCGCGGAAGGCTTGAGAAGGGGCGTGGTGGTAAACATCCAGCGCACGGTGGAGTCCATCCGCCACGCGGTGGAGGAGGCCGAGATAATGGCGGACTGCGAGATAGAGACGGTCTTCGCGGGCATCGCGGGAAGCCACATCCAGTCCTTCAACTCCAACGGCGTGGTGGCCATCAAGAGCCGGGAGGTCACCTCGAAGGACGTGGAGAGGGCCATTGGAGCGGCCAGGACCATCTCTCTGCCCCTGGACAGGAAGATAGTGCACATAATCCCCCAGGAGTACATCGTGGACGACCAGCACGGGATCCAGAACCCCGTGGGCATGGCCGGGGTGCGGATGGAGGTCAAGGCCCACGTTGTGACCGGGGCCGTGGCCTCGGCCCAGAACGTCATCAAGTGCTGCCACAAGGCCGGGCTCCACGTGGCGGACATAGTGCTCGACGCGCTGGCCTCAACAGAGGCGGTGCTCACGCCGGAGGAGAAGCAGCTCGGGGTCGCGCTGGTGGACTTCGGCGGCGGGACCACGGACCTCGTCATCTTCCATGAAAGCTCTGTTAGGTACACCTCCGTCCTCGGTGTGGGGGGCAACAACCTCACCAACGACCTGGCCGTCGGCTTGAGGACCCCCATGGACGAGGCGGAGAAGATCAAGCAGCGTCACGGCTGCGTGCTCTCATCCATGATCGGCTCTGGGGAGACCCTGGAGGTCCCCTCCATGGGCGGGCGCCAGTCCCGGCAGCTCGACCGCTCCATCCTCGGAGACATCCTGGAGCCCAGGATGGAGGAGGTCCTCTACCTGCTCCAGAACGAGATCCTCAAGTCCGGCTACGCGGACCTCCTGGCCTCGGGGGTGGTCTTCACCGGCGGGGCCTCCCTGGTGGAGGGACTTGCCGAGCTCGCGGAGCAGATACTGGGACAGCCGGCCCGGGTGGGCTACCCCATGGGGGTGGCCGGGCTCAAGGACATCGTGCGCTCCCCCATGTACGCCACGGGCGTGGGTCTCGTGCTCCACGCGAGAAGCATGGAGAGGCGCGCGTCCTCCATCAACATGTTCCGCAGGGCCTTGGATTCAATGAAGAGATGGTTCAAGGATGTCTTCTAGCATAAAGGGGTTTAAAGGGTTCGGGGACTTTTCAGCAAATTAGGAGAAGCCGTATGGACATAAGAGTTATAGAAGGTGTGGAAGGCGCGAAGCTCAAGGTAATTGGGGTCGGGGGCTCCGGCGGCAACGCGGTGAACAACATGATAGAGTCGGGCCTCGAGAAGGTGGAGTTCATCGTGGCCAACACCGACGCCCAGGACCTCGTCAAATCCAAGGCCCAGGTCAAGGTCCAGATAGGGGCCAACATCACCAAGGGGCTGGGCACAGGCATGGACCCCTCCAAGGGGCGGG
>JARFUL010000174.1 GCA_029289015.1 Syntrophobacteria bacterium
TTTCAGGTGCACGTGCGCGCCCAGCTTGATGTTGTCGAGCACCGTCATCCCGCGAAAGAGCTCGATGTTCTGGAAGGTCCTCGCGATCCCCTTCTTGGCCACCCTGTGGGGCCTGAGCCTGGTTATCTCCTCGCCGCGAAAGATTATGGTCCCCTCGTCCGGCTTGTAGAACCGGCTTATGCAGTTGAGGATGCAGGTCTTGCCCGCGCCGTTGGGGCCGATTATCGCGAAGATGCCCCCTTCCGCCACCTCGAAGCTCACCCCGTTGAGGGCCAAAAGCCCCCCAAAGGAAAGCGAAAGGTCCTGGACCTGTAAGAGGGCCATTAGATCCACCTTTTGGTTTTCGAAGCTGACGCCATTGAAATATTAAACATTTTACGGGTATGGATTTTTGTCAATCAAGTTATCTTATTTGGAATAGGGGCCGGCAACAAGGGCAAAAATCATCTCGTCGATCTCTTTTATCATCTCCATGAAGGGTGTGCCGTGCCCGGGAAAGGGCCCGAGAAGCTCCTCCCAGCCTTCCCCTCCCCCCGCGTCGATCACCGCCAGGGCCTCCGGGAGGAACCCGCGAAGCCTCTCCTTCACACCTGGCAGCCTCTCTTTTACCCCGGGTGCGCTACCTTTCTCGAGCAGCAGGTGAAGCTCCCTCAACAGGACGTAGAGCGTGTTGAACTCGAACCCCCTGACCCCCCTGCGCCAGATCATGAGCCAGGGGTTCCTGAACCGCCACAGCCCCCCTTGCTCCCCCAGCTCTATGAGCCCCTTGACGTCGCTGAGGAGCCTTGCAGCCCCGAGGGCAGCCTCCGGGTCCCGCGGGGGAGCCTTCCTTTCGGCGCTCCACTCAAAGGGGCCGCGGTCTTCGCGTCTCCCTTGGCCCAGGAGCTGCCAGAGGTTGAAGAGCATCACCGAGCCTGGGCCGTCCTCCGGGGTGTCGAGGTGGGGATAGGAGAGCGCTGCTCTGCCCCGGCCGAAACTTGCGGAGAGCACCGCGGGCTGCCCCTCGATTCTCGCGGGGTCCAGGTTTATGCCGTAGGAGGCTTCCAGGTCACCGAACCCGCGCTCTCCCCCGTTTATCCTCCCGACTTCAACGTCCGACACGAAAAAGTCGGCCGAGGGCGCGCCGTAGCGGGCCGCGACCGTAACTGTGGAAGGGTCGAGGATCTCGAACTGGGACGGCCACCACACCTTCACCTCGCTGCGCGCGCTCGCGCCCTCCCACATGGGGTGGGGCCGGTCCCCGGGGTAGACCATAATGCTGCCCGAGAAGTTGGGAAGCCTCTCCTCAAAGGGCTTTCTCGCAGCGGGCACAAGCGCGAGCCCCTCGGCAACGTCAAGGGCCAGGCCCGCGCCCCCGCAGAACCCCAGGTAGCCGCCCCCTTCGGCCACGAAGCCCCTGAGCGCTTCCCGGCCCGCGCGGCCCAGGGCTTTCGACTTCTGGGAGGCCCACCCTCCGGGCACCACCACCAGGTCGAAATCTTCGAGGCCGCGCTCTGCGATCTTTGCCGCGCGCACCACCTCAAAGGGAAATCCGAGCCTCCTGAGCGCCCGGTAGCAGAAGAGCCCCCACAAAAAGGACTCGTCCCACAGGAGCGCGCCCCCAAAGAACCCCAGCCTCTCCTCGGCCCCTGAGCGCTTTATGCGCACCACCTCTTTGCCGCGGGCAAGGGCCCGGTTCGCGTGCCTCACGGCTTCGGCCGTGGCAATCTCAAGCCTCACCCGCGCCCCCTTTAACATTTTGCCCGACTCTGCTATATTCTAAACCCACCGCGAAACGGGTTTTGGCCATGGAAAAGATAGAAAGCGTCCTTAAAAGGATCTTTACCGAGGGCCCGCTCAAGGGCTCATCCGCCGAGATAGCGCTCTTTTCGGCCTGGCCGGAAGTGGTGGGGCCCAAGATCACGGCCAGGGCCCGGCCCGCGTCCCTTTCCAGGGGAGTCCTCAGGGTTGCGGTCAGCGACTCCGGCTGGCTCATGACGCTCAACTTCATGAAAGGGGAGATTCTAAAAAAGCTGACCCGCGCCGCGCCCGAGGCCGCGCTCTCGGAGATCTCCCTCTTCGTGGGCCCCCTCCCCGACCTGCTGGAGAGCGAGGAGCTCCACCCTTTCGGCCCCGAAGAAGAGTAGCGGTTCAACCCATCTCCCCCCTTAAAAAGGCCTCCATCTCCCGGGAGTATTGCCCGCGCTTGCCGTATATGTAGAAGGGCGGCATGAGCTTTACGCCGGGGGAGCCCCCCTTGGTTGCAGTGAACACGAAGAGGCGCCCGGGTTCATCGGGCCGGGAAAAGATGGGCCAGAGCCTCTTCAGCTCGAACCCCGCATCCCGGACCGCCACCGCGGCGTGGGCCAGCCTCCTCGCGGGGTAGATCGCCGAGAACCCGGCCCCGGGTTTAAGGAGCCCGCTGGCCGCACCAAGAAAGTCTTGCAAAGACCCCACGATCTCGTGGCGCGCCAGGGCCTTCTCCTCGTCGGGGTTCACCCGCCCGGAGTCGGGCTCCCTGAAGGGAGGGTTGGCCAGGGCCAGGTCGAAGGAGTTTGGCTCAAGGCCGATATCCGCGTCTCTCAGGTCGGCCCGGACTATCTTTACCCTATCTTCGAGGCCGTTGATCGCGACGTTCCTTTTGGCCATGTCGCTGAGCCCTGCCTGGATCTCGACCCCCACCACCGTGTCCACCAGCCCCAGCCCCGCGAGGATGATGCCCACCACCCCTGTGCCGCAGCCCAGGTCCACCACCCGCCCGGCGCCGGAGGCCCCCGAGAGCCCGGCCAGCAAAAGCGCGTCCACACTGAACCGGTACCCCCTCTTCGACTGGATGAAGTAGAGCCTTCCCCCGAAGAGAGCGTCCAGGGTCTCCCCCTCTTTGAGGAGCCCCTTCGCGCTGAGGGTCTCAGGGTTCATGGGATCTTCGGCCGAGCCACCTCTTTAGCGGCGCCCATGTCGTACAGCACGGAGCCGTTAATCACCTTGGGGTAGAAGTAGGTGGCCTTGTGGGGCATTATGAGGGAGGCTTCAGCGACCCTTCTTACCTGGTCTATCCTGGTGGGGTTGATGAGGAAGACCATCTCGTACTCGCCGCTTTCCACCTTGGTGAGCGCGCTGGACGCGTCGTGGCTGAACCATATCCTCTCCTCGTCGCCGAGCACGGAGGAGTCCACCCCCATGAGGTGCTTGAGGATGAGCTCGTCGAGCACCACCACGTCCATCTCCAGGAGGGTCTCCGGAAGGTCGGGCCGGACCCCGGCCATGGCCGCCACATTCTTCAGGGTGAGGAGATGGTAGCTCTCCATCCCGGTGGAGTAGTAGCCAAAGGTGGGGGCCTTGGCTCCCAGGGACTTGAGCTGCGCGGCGAAGTTGACCCTGGAGTGCTGGCCCCTTGCTGGTATCTCCCCCACCTCGAAGTAGGACCTGGCCTTCTCGATGAAGCTCTGGGGGTCTCTGCCATCCACGCTTTTCAGCATCCTGTGGGTGGGGAGAATCGTGAGCCCGGGGTGGTCCATGTTGCTCAGGTAGATCATTAGGTACTCAAAGGGCGCGGCCTCGTTCAGGCCCGGGTTTTTCTCCCGAATGATGTCCCGGAACGCGAGGGAGGTCTCGTAGCGGTGGTGGCCGTCTGCGATGAATATCTCCTTGGGGGCCATGAGCCCCGCGACCCGGCCTATGGCTTCCGGGTCGGTGACCCGCCACATCCGGTGGTAGACCCGGTCCACATCCTCGAAGTCCATCACCATGTCATGGTCCAAAGCCGCGTTCATTTCACCCGCGACCAGGTTCTCGGGGTCGGTGTAGACCGCGTATACCTGGCTGAGGTTCGCGTGGTTGTGGAGCATCAGCTCGATCCTCTCGGACCGGGTGCGCGCGAAGGTCTTCTCGTGGGGCCTGACTATGCCTTTGTCGAAGTCCTCCAGCTTAAGGAGGCAGACGAACCCCTCCCTGGTCTTGAGCTCCCCGTCCGGGAGCTGGAAGTCGATCTCGTAGTAGTATAGGGCCTCTCTTTGGTCCGTGATGAAGACCCCCTCCTCGAGCCACCTCCTCAGGTGGGCCGCGGACCGGGTGTTGTGGTTGTTCTCCGGAGTGTCGTCCGGCCTTCTCTTGTTGAGGATCAGCCGGATCATGTTGTGGGGGTCGCGCGCGTAGAACTCGTCCTGCTGGACGGGGGATATCACGTCGTAGGGCGGGGTCACCACCTTGCTGAGGTCGCCCACCACCTCGGGGTTGTATACTATGCCTCTAAAGGGAGCGATAACGGCCATTTTCTGGGTGCGGCCTCCTAGATTCTACCGGGTTTTATGAGCTATAAATTTATCTTGCAACTTGTATCACAACCGGGGGAGTCCCTCAACCTCTTTTGGGCGGCCGACAGCCGTACCAGGGGAAGCCGCACGAATCCTTGGGCTTTCGCGGTATGGCCCGGCGCGGCGGGGAAGAAGGGGGTATGATGCTCGGCGCGGGGAAAAAGTCTCTTTTGACGCCGGGTTCCCGTAGGCCAACGAGACCCTTCGACTTTGCTCAGGGTGACAGGGGCATTGCCCCCCTTCTGATCCTGCCTGGCGGCAGGATGGGGTGGGCTTAGAGTTGTAGGGCGGGGTTTTATACCCCACCGTGCCCGCGGGACCCGGCAAGGTGCGCAAGATCGTGAAGACAGACGTGACCTACCCGGAGGAGTTTACTTCGGTGAAGGGCATCTGAGCTGCATCAATTGTCGCGATTGGGCGCGGCGCGGGCTGTTTTCGAGGTCTCCCCGGTAACGATGGGCTCTATCGCGAATCCTGGGCGGATTTGACAGGTGCGGGGGGAGGTTGCGGCGAACGCCGGGCCGGATCAGAGCCTTTTCCGCCACTCCATCACCGCGTCGAAGAAGAACTCGTCGAACCCCCGGGGGCCGCCGAGGCCCTTCTTTCCGAAGAAGAAGTTCACCTCTATCATGAGGCACGGGCCGTGCTCCGGGAACATGACGTCATAGCCGGCCATGCCTATGTTGGCGAGTCTGGACACCTTCATGGCCAGCTCCGCGCCCATGACCTGCTTTTCGGGGTAAAGCCCGTAGTCTATGGCCGCGCCCCTGCACACGTTGTTGTAGAAGGATTCGCCCCCCACCCTGAAATAGGACTTGACCTTGGACCCCACCACCACCACCCTCAGGTCCATGCCGCGGTTCTTCACCCATCTTTGGACAAGCACCGGCTCATCAGCGGGCAGGGTCTTGAGCCCCTCGAGGTAGTCGTCCCTCGACGCGACGGGGAAGACCCGGTAGCCGCCGCCGCCGGAGTCGCCCTTGAGCACGAAGGGATAGGCCATGGGCGGGCCGTGCTCCGCGAGCGCGCGGGCCGCGAGTACCGGCCTGTGGAAGAGCTTGGTGCTGGGGTGGGGGACCTTGAGCCTCCTGAAGAGCTTTATCTGCTTGGACTTGCCCCGGTAGAGGAACCTTGCGCTGAGGTCCGGGAAGTGGGATTTCGCGAGCGCGCAGATGGCCCGGTAGCGGGTGGGGGAGAGGTACTTGGGCATGAGCACCCCCTTTGCCCCGCGCACGATTCTCTGGGTCTCCTCGTCATAGAGGCAGGTGAGCGGCGGGAGGTTGTGGTCCAGCCGGATGCGGTGGTGAAAGGAGACGAGGTAGGCCGGCGCGGCCATGATATGCTTCTTTACCTCTCCTTGTCGTCGCCCTTGAGAAGGTTGTAGAACTCGGAATCGGTGCCCACCACGATAACGGAGTTTTCAAAGGTCTTTTCCTGGTAGGCCTCAAGGGTCCTGAAAAAGGTGTAGAACTCGATGTCCCGGCCGAAGGACTGGGCGTAGATCTTCGTGGCCTGCGCGTCTGCCTTGCCTTTTATCTCCTGGGACTCTTTATAGGCCCCGGAGTTTATCCTCTTGAGCTCCTTGCCCATCTCGCCCAGGATGGCCGCCTTTGCGCCCTCGCCCTCGGAGCGGTACTGCGCGGCGATGCGATTCCTTTCGGAGATCATCCGGTCAAAGACCTTTCTCTGCACGGTCTTCACGTAGTTTATGCGCTTGATGCGCACGTCCACCAGCTCGATCCCCAGCGCGGGGGTAAGCTTGGCCGCCTCCAGGAGCATCTGCCGGGTGATCTTCTCCCTGCCCAGCCCGGACCCCTTGACCTCCTCCATGCCCGGGGTGAGCGCGAGGCCGCTGGACCGGACGTCCTCCCAGCCCTCCTTGCGGACCAGCTCCACCAGGATGGACTTGGAGACCAGGTCCCTGGCCACGGAGTCGATGATGCCGTCCAGGCGGGACTGGGCCCTGTCCTCGCTCGTCACCCTCTGCATGAAGCGCAGGGGGTCGGAGATGCGCCAGCGCGCGGTGGTGTCCACCCAGATGTACTTCTTGTCCTTGGTGGGTATCTGCGCGGGGCTGCCGTCCCACTGGAGGATCTTCCTGGAGAAGTAGTTGACCTTCATCCAGGGCAGCTTGAAGTTGAGCCCTGCGGTCTTGATGGGGTCGCCCCAGGGCTTTCCGAACTGGGTTATGACCACCTGCTGGGCCTCGTTCACCACGAAGAGGGAGTACCAGGCAAAGGCCCCGAGAACGATCACCAAGCCTACGATGCCGTGAACCAGACGCCTGTTCATTACTTGGCCCTCCCCTTGTTGATCTCAAAGATCGGCAACAGCGATTTCTGCTTGGAGTCCACCACGTAGACCTCCTTTGCCGAGCCGAGGAGCTTGACAATAGCCTCGAGGTAGAGCCTCTTCCTCGTCACCCTCTTCGCGGCCCGGTATTCCTTGAGCACATCGGTGAACCTCGTGGCCTCGCCCTTGGCCTGGTTTATCTTCTCCAGCGCGTAACCCTCGGCCTCCGTGATCACCTGCTTGGCCTTGCCCTTGGCCTTGGGTATCTCCTTGTTGTAGGCCTCCTGGGCCTGGTTTATGAGACTCTCCTTCTCCTGGCGGGCCTCGTTGACCTCGTTGAACGCGGCCTTCACCTGCTCCGGCGGGTTCACGTTCTGGAGCTTTATGGTCACGATGTTTATGCCGGTGGCGTAGTCGTCGAGGATCTTCTGCATGGAGACCTTGGCCCCTTCCGCGGTCGCGGTGCGGCCCACGGTGAGGACCTGGTCGGAGATCATGGAGCCCACCTCCTGGCGCATCATGGCCTCGGACACGTCCCTCAGGGTCTGCTCCGGGTTGCGCACCTTGAAGAGGTAGTTCATGGGGTCATTGATCCGGTACTGCACCGTCCACTGCATGTCTATGACGTTGAGGTCGCCGGAGAGCATGAGGGACTCGTCCTCATAGCCCCTCTCCACGAACCTGGACCGCACCCCCGCCTGCGCGGTGCGGTAGCCGAACTCCGTCTGGAATATCCGGCCGGTCTTGACCTTGTAGACCCTCTCGATGCCGAGCGGTATCTTGAAGTGGAGCCCCGGCTCGGTCAGCCGGACGAACTGCCCGAACCTCAAGAGCACCCCGGTCTCGTCGGGCTGGATGGTGAAGTAGGACGCGTACCCGATGATAGAAACCACCGCGATAACCACCAGCACCCACATCTTGGTTTTGGCTCCTCCCGGCGGCGAGACCCACCTCTTGAGCGCGTCCACCCTCTCCCTGAGCTCCTCGCCCGCCGACTTCCTGGACCCGGAAAACTTGTCCCAGTCGTAACCCATTTAAAACCTCCCTGATCAGGGGCTAAACTCTAGGCGCGGGTGTATCTTCGCGGGAGGTCCTCTTGACCCTCATCTTCTCGATGATGTAGGCCAGGGCCACCATGCCCGCGCCCAGGATCGCGGCCACGTGGACCCCGGACCTGGGAAAAAAGACCCGCCACAGGAAGACGCCGAAGACCCCCCCGAGCACGAACCGCGCCACGAGTATCGTTATTATCACCGTCCAACCTCATTTATAGTCAATTCTTATTATTATCCCAGGCCAACCTGGGTGTCAAGGGATGCTGCAATTGGGAGAGGCTTGGCCGCGGCCCGGATGGGGGGATCGGGCGTCCCTGTCCGGGACCCAAAGATGCGGTTGACCCCTTGGCGGGTAAAGGGCTATGCTCTTTTAGCGGTGAGAATGGAGCTTGGGAGCCTCGAGAGTGATGAAGCATCTGGCCCTGGGACTGGTCCTTTTTGTGGTGCTCGCGGGAAAAGCCGAGGACGACGCGTCCGTGAAGAGGGGCGGCTACATCTTCATGAACCGCTGTGTTATGTGCCACTTTCCGGATACCAGGAAGACCAGGGTGGGGCCGGGGATGAAGGGCATAATCTCCCAGAACAGCTTCTTCCCCGCAAGCAAGAAAAGGGTCTCTTTAAAGTTTTTCAAGGAGCTCCTCAAGAAGCCCGCGGGCATAATGCCCGGGTTCAAGGACCTCTCCCCCAGGGAGATCAAGGACCTCTACCGCTACCTCGAAGGGTTGTGACCCTCTCCCCCTTCCACCCCGCGCGGCCCTTTGGCCTATTGGTCCGGACTTTCTGCGGCCTTGGGCCTAAAAAGCTCCACCGGAACGTTGTAGGTCAACGCTATTTCGTAGTCGTAATTTGAGGTTAACCCCGGGATGGAGGCCTCCAGCTTCTCCCTGTTCTCCGGGCCCTCGTCCCCTCCGAACCTCAGCTTCAGCCCCCTGAAGCATCCGCTCGGGGCCAGAAGAAAGAGCGCTAGCGCAAGGGCTGCGAACGCTATCCTTATTACGCGGTTCTTCATACCCTCTCCTACCCGTCTGGACCCTGATGATCATCCTTTCTTCCTGATGCAGCTTCTCTGCCCGCGGCTTGCGTCCGCGTCCGGCTCGGAGACAGTCAGGATCAAGGAGTCCTGGTCTGCCGGAGGAGGTACCGCCTGTATACACAAATACACCTTATCGTCATAGTAGTGCATTTTCATCCACAAGGAACCATCGCGGCGAATCCTGGGCTGCATCGTGTAATACCCCTTAATATCAAGCTTTTCACCGCACCCGCCCGGCGTCTGAAGCATCAATATATTGCAAAGTGGGTACCAGAATATGTACCAAGGGCACCGCGGAAGGAAGAAACCCGAAAAATAGTATCCTATATCACACTATTTTCGGGTCGGCGCGGGCTGGCCCGCGGGGGATATTTTGACGCGGAGATGGCCCAAGCCGGGAGCTTCCCGGCTCCTTAGGGCAAGGGCCCATGGGGTCAGGGAATACCCCGGCTGAGAAGGCGTGCAAATGGGTAAAATCAGGTGCCCGCCAGGTAGGGGTGCCGGGGCCTCACCACGCTCAGCACCTCGGTGTAGGTGAGCTCGTTGAGCCTGAACTCGGGCGCGTGGCGGTCTTGGCCGGTGTAGAAGCGCATGAGGGTGAGATACCTCCTCACGAGCTCCGGCAGAAGGAAGTTCTGGCGCACGTGCTCCCTGCCCCTTTGGCCCATCTCCCTGGCGCGCTCGGGATTAGTGAGGAGCCAGTCCAGCTTCTGGGCTGTGGCCTCAATGTCGAGGGGGGCCACGAGAAAGCCGTTTTCCCCGTCCACAACCTGCTTGGTTATGCCCCCCACCCGGGAGCCGATCACCGGTGTCCCCTGCCAGAGGGCCTCGGACACCACAAGGCCGAACCCCTCCCTGGTGGAGACGTGGACAAAGCAGTCCGCCGCGTGCATCAGCGAGCCCACCACCCTGTCGTTGTCCTCCACGTTCACCCAGAACCGTATGTCCGGGTCGTCCCCGGCCAGGGTTTTCAGCTCTTCGAGCATGGCCCCGCCTTCGGGGTCGTCGGTCGCGGTGTTGCCCAAAAACACGAGGTAGGGCGCGGGGTCGAGGCTCTTCTCCTCCCTCAGCCGCTTGAACGCGCCCAAGATGCTCGCCTGGTTCTTGTGGACGTCGTAGCGGGAGACCGCCGCGACTATGGGCCTTTCCGGGTCTATGTCGTGCTCGTTGAACAGATCAGCCAGGATGCCAAGGGCCTCGTCCCGCGAGTACTGCCGGTTCTTCTCGGCCAGGGGGTCTATGCAGGGGGAGACCTCGTAGAGCGGCACCTGGAGCCCGGGCCCCACGAACTCCTCCATGGTGAATATCGCGCCCGCGCACAGGTTGATGTAGGGCAGGAGGAAGCGCCACACCGTCCTGTTGGGGGTGGATGTGTCTATGTGGCACCGCCACAGCACGTTGCCGAAGATCACCCCGTTCATCACCATGGCCGCGGGCTGGGGGTCGTGCACCACCACCAGGTCCGACGCGATGAACGCGCCCCTCGCGTTTTCGTCTATGGTGTCCAGGTACGCGCCGAATATCTCCTCCAGGGTGATGGAGTAGTCGAGCCCCTGGAGCATGTTGTGGAACTTCTTGGTCACGCCGAAGAACTCGTCGTGGCCCCGGATCACGTACCACCGGGCGTTCACCCCCAGCGACCTGGCCAGGGGCACCACCGACTGGAGCATCTCCGCGACACCGCCGCCGATGAGGGTGGAGTTGACGTTGGCCCAGCCCTTTCCTTCGAGGGGCGCGGCCAGCTCCTTTAGGGCCTCGACCCTTTCCCTGCCCACAAAGGGCTCGTAATCTTCCGGGGTGAGGGTAAAGTCCGGCTCGTACTCTTCCAGGGGCGCGTAGTGGTCTTCGTGGTGGGTCATGGCAAAACTCCTTAAGTCTAATGCCTTGGCTTCAGGGGTTTTTCCCAAGATACCATATTAATTAGACAATGCAACCCGGGGGAAAGGCATTCTTTACTTTACTTTCGGCGGACGAAGAGGAAGTCGCCCCCCTCGTGCCCGGCCTTGGGGATGTCCGGGACCCGGGGCTGAACCTGAATATTTAGTATCAGTCCGGCTCTCCGTGCCGGGGCTTCTCTATCTCGAATATGAGGGTATCCCCATAGAGAACCGCGTCGGAGGTCAGCTCATTATAGGTGGTGTCGTCCTCGAAGTTGAACCTCCTGGCGCAGACCTTCACTATCCAGGAGGTGATTTTGTCCTTGAGCTTGGGCCTTCTCTTGAACTTGTTGGTCTCCACCCTTAAGAGCTTTAAGCCGTTCAGGTGGAGCATGAACTTGAGCTGGATGAAGGAGATGGGGCTTATGTGCGCGAGAAAGCCCATGTTCTAGAGCTATTCGCGCACCACCATCAACACCTTGAAGTGGGGCAGATACCCCACGGAGAAGAACTTGGAGCGCGCGTTGGTGGACATGATGTTCGGGGTGGAAAGATAGAGCCTCCCGCCGGGCTTTAGGACCCTGGCCAGCTCCCGCATGAAGTGATACGGGTTCTCCATGTGCTCTATGGCCTCGATGCAGAAGAGCGCGTCCAGGGAACCCTCGCGGAAGGGCAGCGGGTCTCTCAGGTCGAGCTTGACGAGGGGGAGCCTGCCCTTGGGCTTGAACAGGTCCGCGTCTATCTCGCCGGAGATGACCTTCCTCATCCCCCGGTTGAAGAGCGCGAGCGCGAGCGCGCCCTCCCCCGCGGGGATGTCCGCGACGAGCTCGTTGCCGTCGCCCCGGTACATCTCGAGGACCTTCTCGTGCACCCCGAACCCGGTTATGGCCTTGGGCCCCTCGTCCATACTCACCTGTTACTCTACCGTTATGATGGGCGCGAGGAGTTGCGCGGGCTTCTCGAACCCCAGGAGATTCAACACCGTCGCGGCCACGTTGCCCAGCCCGGGGCTCGGGGAAAAGAGGTTCAGCCGAAAGCGCGCGGTGTCCGGGCCGTGGATGATGAAGGGCACGGAATTGAGCGTGTGGCTCACCTGGACCACCGGGCCCTCGTCCGTGCGCTTTATGTCCCCCTTCTTGCTGTCCCAGCCCACCATCTGCTCCGCGTTTCCGTGGTCCGCGGTCACGATGAGGGTGCCCCCCACCTCGTCCACCGCGTCGATTATCAGCCCCAGGCCGCGGTCCACAGTCTCAATGCCGACGATGGTGGCCCCGAGGTCGCCGGTGTGGCCCACCATATCGCCGTTCGCGAAGTTGAGGCGGATGAAGTCGAAGCCGCCCGCGCGAATGACCTCGGCCGCGCGCGCGGCTATCTGGGGGGCCTTCATCTCGGGCGCGTCCGCGAAGGTCTTTACTATGTCCGAGGGTATCTCCTCCTGGACCTCCAGCACGTCGTCTTGCTCAAGGATCTCCTGGACCCTTTGGACTATGCCGTGCCTTCTCACATAGACGCCGGAGTTGTTCCCGTTCCAGAAGTAGGTGATGTGGCCGAACTTCTGGGTCTCGCTCATCGCGAACTGCCTTATCCCGTTCGCGGCCAGGTAGTCGCCCAGGGTCTTCTCCAGGACCGGCGGCGCGATGAGGTAGCGCCGGGGTATCTTCGCGTCCCCGTCATACTCCAGCATGCCCGCGTAGAAGACCTCGGGGTTTTCGCGCTTTTCGAATTTGTGGAACTTTTTCTCGTCGAACGCGCGGCTTATCTCAAGGGCCCTGTCCCCCCGGAAGTTGAAGAAGACCACTCCGTCGCCGTCTAATATCCTGCCTATGGGCTTTTGGGGGTCGTCTGGCGCGTGGATCACGAACGCGGGGAGGTACTGGTCGTCCAGGTCCGTCTCTTTTCTCAGGGAAAGAATAGCTGTCAGCGCGTCCGGGAAGTAGGGCGCGTCCGAGGTGCCCTCAACGTGGGCCCGCCAGCCCCTTTCAACGATGGACCAGTCAGCCTCGTACCGGTCCATGGTCACCACCATCCTGCCCCCGCCGGACGCGATGCAGTAGTGAAGCCCCTCGT
This sequence comes from Syntrophobacteria bacterium, assembly GCA_029289015.1. Lineage (GTDB taxonomy): Bacteria > Desulfobacterota > Syntrophobacteria > JARFUL01 > JARFUL01 > JARFUL01. Next base: position 12,617 of record JARFUL010000174.1, read on the forward strand.
TGCGCTTTTTTTCGAGGAACTCCTCAAGCTCCCCGAAGTATCTCTGTGCGGACCGCTTGTCCACGTCCCGGCCGTCGAGGAGCCCGTGGACGAATAGCCTGGTTACTCCGTCTCTTTGCGCGCCGTCTATGAGCGCGAAGAGGTGCTTTATGTGGCTGTGCACGTTGCCGTCGGACACGAGCCCGATGAGGTGCAAAGAGCCGCTCCTCTCCTTGATGTAGGAGATGAGCTCCCTCCAGGTGCTGCTCTCGAAGAGCGGCCCTTCAATAGCGTCGTTCACCAGTTTCGCGCCCTGGCTCACCACATAGCCCGCGCCCAGCGCGTTGTGGCCCACCTCGGAGTTCCCCTGGTCCTCGTCGGTGGGGAGCCCCACCGCGGTGCCGTGGGCCGCGAGGCGGGTGACTATCTTCTCGAAGGACGCGAGCCTGTCCAGGTTGGGGGTGTCGGCCTTGTAGAGCGCGTTGTACTGGTAGCCTTCCGGGTCCCCGAGGAAGTTCCCCACCCCGTCCATGACCACCAGGACCAGCGGCCTCTTCACCCCCGGAAACCGGGCGAGCCTCTCAAGGCGAAATTCCTCCACCTCTACCCCCTGGAGTATAATCGAACAGGCTTAATTTTCCGCGTGGCTATCCGTCTTAATCCGTTTTAGAATATACCCTTCAGGGGACCCAGCCGCAACCCTATTCGGCCCCCGGACCCGGGCCCCGGGGTTTGTGCGTTGACACCACCCCCGTTGTGAAGTAAAAAGGTCCTTCCACAAGAATCCTGGAGGCAAGCCATGATGTTCAAGAGTATTGAAGAGGTTCTGGCAGGGATCGAGCCCGCGTCCGGCGCGGTATATGAAGACGCGCTCAAACACCTGGACAGTCTCACCAAGCCCCGGGGGTCCCTGGGCTACCTGGAGGAGATGGCCGCGAGGTACTCCGCGGCCACCCGCG
>JARFUL010000175.1 GCA_029289015.1 Syntrophobacteria bacterium
GGGCTTAACTCCCTGCGATCTTTGTCAGGTCCCACATGGGCAGGAATATGGCCAGCGCGAAGAAGCCGACCACGAACGCGAGGCAGACGATCAGAAGCGGGCCCAGGGAGCCGGAGAGCTTCTCCAGGCCGTAGTCCAGCTCGTCGTCGTAGTGCTTGGCTATCTCTCCCAGCATTGTGTCCAGGCTGCCCGACTCCTCGCCGATCGCGGCCATGGAGACCACCATCGGGGGAAAGTACTTGGCCGACCTGAGCGGCCCCGCGATGCCCCGCCCCTGCCTCACCAGCTCCTTGATGCGGTGGAGCTCCCCCGCGATGGCCGCGTTGCCTATGACGTCCTCGAGGATGTCCAACGCGTCCATGATCAGGAGCCCGCTGGAGGTGAGTATCGAAAAGATGGACGCGAACCGGGACATGGCCGCCTTCAGAAAGAGCGGGCCCACCAGGGGAAGCTTCAGGAGCAGAGAGTCCTTCATGATCTTTCCCTTAGGGGTCCTCAGAAAGATGAAGAGCGCGACCCCGCCCGCTGCCAGCCCGCCCAGGACCATGTACCAGTAGTTATGGATTATGGTATTGAGAAAGATGAGGATCTTGGTGGGCACGGGGAGGGATATCTCCGCCTTCTGAAATATGCCCACGAACTTGGGGACCACGGTGGTCTGGAGAAAGATGAAGGCCCCCGCGAGGGCCACCACCACGATCGCGGGGTACCTGAGCGCAGACTTCACCTTCATCGCGGTCTTGTGGGTGTGCTCGATGAGGTAGATCAGCCTGTCCAGGACCTCCGTCAGGTTGCCGGAGCGCTCCCCGGCCCGGATCATCCCGCAGTAGAGGGGGGAGAATATGGCCGGGTGCCGGGAGAAGACGCGGTGGAGGGAATGGCCCTCCTTGATGCCGTAGCGCATGGAGCTGACCGCCTGCCTGAGCCGCTCGTTCTCCGTCTGGAACTCCAGCACCTCCAGGGTGTTGGGCAGGGGAATCCCGGCCCTGAGCATGGACCTGAACTGCTTGGTGAAGAGGATCAGCTCCGTGGGGGAGACCTTGCTGAGCCTTTTGAGGGAGTCGGAGGCCCTGGTGAACCACGACTCCGTGGCCTTGGGCGCCACCTTGATGGGGATCGCGCCCATGCCCATGAGCTTTTCAGAGGCCCGCTCAGGGGAGCCGGCTTCGATCTCGCCGGTTATGGTGGTGCCGGTTTCGCTTATGGCCTGGTACGAATAGGTCGCCATGGCTTTAAATAGTCGCTCTTTACAAGTTAAAACAGCACTGAGGCCTCGGCCTCCTCCAAACTCGTGACCCCGCTGGCCGCCTTCTCGTACGCGGCCTCCTTGAGGGTGACTAGCTTGCCGTCGTCCTTGAGTTCGTGGAAGAGCTCCATGGTCTGGACCCCGCGGTTGATCTGCTCCCTCACCATCTCGTCCACCAGGAGCACCTCGAATATGCCGGTGCGGCCGCGGTATCCGGTGTTCATGCAGTGGCTGCAGCCGGTTCCCCGGAAGAGCTGCGGCTGGGTTCCCGTGTCTCCCAGGATCTCGTACATCTTTTCCAGAACCTGGGCCGGGGGTTCGTAGGGCTCCTTGCAGTAGGTGCAGATGACCCTGACGAGCCTCTGCGCGATCACCCCGAGGAGCGTGGAGGATATGAGGAAGTGCTCGATCTTCATGTCCAGGAGCCTTGAGACCGCGCCCACCGCGTCGTTGGTGTGCACGGTGGAGAGCACCTTGTGGCCCGTGAGCGCGGACTGCACCGCGACGGACGCGGTCTCCTCGTCACGAATCTCACCCACCATTATGATGTCCGGGTCCTGGCGGAGAATCGAGCGGAGCCCGGACGCGAAGGTCATGCCGGCCTTCTTGTTGAGCTGCACCTGGCGGATGTTCTCCAGCCTGTACTCCACCGGGTCTTCCAGGGTGATGATGTTTACGTCCCTCTTGTTCACCTCCTGGATGATGGAGTAGAGCGAGGTGGTCTTGCCGCATCCCGTGGGGCCCGTGGTCAGGATCATGCCGTAGGGCTGGCGGATCATGTGGTTGACCTTGCCATAGTCGGGGTCGGAGAACCCGAGCTCCGGCAGCCTGAAGATGCCGGTGGAACGGTCGAGGAGCCTGAGCACCAGGTTCTCGCCGTATATGGTGGGCAGAGTCGAGACCCGGATATTGACCTCCTTGGTCCCCACCTTGACCGTGAAACGGCCGTCCTGGGGAACCCTGGTGGAGGTTATGTCCATGCCTGCCAGGATCTTGATCCTGGAGACAATGGGCAGGAACATCGCGAAGGGGGGCGCGGGGATGTCGTGGAGCTTTCCGTCTATGCGGAAACTGAGCTGTATGGAGCCCTTTTCCGGCGTCATGTGAACGTCGGAGGCCACGGCCTGGATCGCGTGGACGAGGATGGAGTTCACCATGCGGATCACGGGCACCTGTTTCCCCATCTCCTCGATCTGGTCTATGTGGAGGTCTTCCTCGTCCTCCTTCTCCTCCACGGTCTCCATTTCGAGGGAGCTCTCTTCCTCCTCCGGGCGGTAGATGCCCGAGGAGATGCCGTAGATGACGCTGAAGAGGTGCCTCAGCTCGGCCACGGTGCAGATGAGGGTCTCCACCTCCATCCCGGTGATCCTCTCCACCGTGTCTATGGCCTCCATGTCCATGGGGTCGGTGGTCGCGACCCTGAAGACGTAGGGGGTCTTCTCCAGGGGCACCAGGTAGTACTTTTCAGCCATCTCGATGGGGATGGCGCTGGCGAGCTCCGGGTCCGGGGAGACCTCGTCCATCTCCACCCGCGCGAGCTTGAGCTGGGCGCTAAGAAGGTCTATGACCTGGTTTTCCGTCAGCCACCCGTGCTCCACCAGAATCTGGCCCAGCTTGAGCCCGGTCCTCTCCTTCTCATCAAGCGCGCGCTTCAGCCTCGACTCGTTTATGAGCCCGGACTCCAGGAGCATCTCACCCAGCTTTTTCCTGGGCCACTCCGTACTTCTTGCGGTCAACATCTCCATAATTGATTATACCCGGCCGTGTCTATCTTACCATAGAGGATAAAGTTAAAAACGCCGCGCGCGTGCTGGACTCCAGGCAAACCCTCTGGGCGCCGCGGCTCGAACGGGTCGTTATCTTACGTCCGTGATCATGACCGCGCCTTTGGGCAGGTCTCCCAGGACCTCGGCGTGTTGCGCCAGGTCCTTGGGCAGACTCTCGGCGTAGGCCAGGACCCTCTCAGGGCTCGGGAAGCTCCTCTTGGTGACCACGGGGAACCTGAGCCCCGCGTCCCCGTCCCACACCGGCAGGATGCGGATGGGCTGGTCCTTGTAGACCCGGAAGAATCTGTAGGCCTCGTCCAGGTTTCTAAATCCGGCCACCTTGAGCTTGTATCTTCCCGCCTCAAAGCTCCGGTGCGGCACCACGGGCATGTATATCCTTTGGCCGGGGCTCACCACGTCCAGGTTTTTGATCTCGGGGTTTATCTTCTTTATCAGGCTTAGAATATGCGTCCCCTTTGACCCGTAGATGCGCAGCACCAGCTTGGTGATATACTCGTCCTTCACTATCACCACGTAGCCCAGCACATCGGGATACGGTACCTTGCCCTTCAGGGCCGCGGCTTTCCCGGCCGGCCTTGGCTTGGCGGCCTGCCTCTTCGCGGGAGCTTTCGGCCCGGGCTCCGCGGCCCTTTTCGGCGCGTCGGCTTTTAGGGCCACAGCCGCGGACAACCTGGACTCCGGATGGGAGCCCCCCGCGAGCCATTTAAGATTATATCCCGTTAGCTCCGGGTTCGTCAAAGCGAAGGCCGCGAGCGCGAAGAGCAGCCCCGCGAGGATGACGGGGCGGAGGATTCCCCGCGTTTTCGGGAAGATGCGCCTGTCCGTGGCCCGCACCACCGACCAGCCGACCCGCGCGCGGTTCTGGACCAGCATGGTGAGAAGGGAGTTGTAGCAGAGATTCACTATCCTTCTGGGGTAGCCCTTGCTCGCCAGGTGGACCGCTAAGAGCGCGGGCCAGGTGAAGATGTGCGCGGCCAGGCTCTCCTGTCCCGCGCAGCTGAGGCGGAACCTGACCATGTCCCTCGTCTCCTTGAAGCTCAACGGCGCGAGCTTCAAGAGGAGGTTGGCCCGGTCCCCGAAGTTGTGGTGCTCTTCTAGGGTCTGGACAAACTCGTTCTGCGCGGCTATGACTATCTGGAGCAGCTTGTTCTGGTTGGTCTCGTAGTTGAGAAGCTCGCGAAGGACCTCGATGATGGGGGGGGAGATCTTCTGCCCCTCGTCGATTATCAGGACAACGTTGACCTCCTCGTCCACCCCCCGGCGGAACAGGTAGTTCTTCAGCCGCTCCTTGAGGTAATGCTCCGACGCGTTCTTGGGTATCCTCTTCGCGCCGAAGAGGCGGTTTAGCCCGAAGAGGAAGGCCCTGGCTGAGGGGAAGTCGGGGTCGAGGATCAGGTGGGTCTCCACTTTGCCGTTGTCCTCGCTCAGGTTCTGTATCAGCCGCCTTATAATGGTGGTCTTGCCGGTTCCCACCTCCCCGATCAGGATGTTGAGCCCCCTCTTCAGCCTCAGCGCGATCTCAATCTGGTGGAGGCACTCCGCGTGGACCCGGGACTTGTAGAAGAACATCGGGTCCGGGGAGTTGGAAAAAGGCTCCCTGTTGAGGTTAAGTAGCTTGAAGTACTCCATACAGCCTCAGCCCATCGGGCGCGGCCCCCTGGGCCGCTCTCCTCCCTCCCTGAAGACCCCTAAGTGCCGCGCCCGCTTCTCAAGGCTTGGGACCTTCCTGTTGGGTGTCCGTGGGCCCCACGGTTCCGGACGCGGGCCCCTTACCCGGGCGAATGTCCCTGAGGGGGAGGATGGTCGGGGTGACGAAGACCAGAAGGTCGTCGAGCTCTTCGGAGCGGCCCGATTCCTTGAATATCCAGCCAAGGATCGGCACATCGGACAGCCACGGGATACCGCTGCCGCTCTTCCTCTTGGTCTGGGTGCTCAGGCCCGCGATCACCGCGGTCTCGCCGGAGTAGAGCACCAGGGTGGTCTTGGCCTGCTTCTTGATGATGAGCGGGTTGCCCTGGACCGTTATGGTGAAGTCGGGCTCGTCCTTGCTCACCTCGATGTCCAGCTTCACCACCTCATCGGAGATCACGATGGGGGTCACGTCCAGCTTGAGCACCGCGCTCTTGTACTCCGTCTTTATCTGGCCGGATTCGTCCACCGACTGGTAGGGAACGTCGCGGCCCGACTCGATTATGGCCTTGACCCCGTCCATCGTGGTGATGGAGGGCGAAGAGACGATGTTCACCTTGCGGGCCTCCTGGAGCGCCTTTAGCTGCACCTCCAGGATGTTGCCCCCGATCTGGCCGAACATAAACCCCAGGGCCGCGGGCGATCCTGTGGTGAGCCCGGTGCCTGGGAAGTTGATGCCGAACCCGTGGCCGCTGAGCCCCGTGGCCTGGGTGGCCGCGGTATAGCCGGGGCCGGTCCTGAGGTCGCCGGGAATTCCCGCGGTGGGGGAGCCCGCGCCCAGGCCGCCGGGGGTGATCCAGAGGTGGTTCCTGGAGCCCACGCCCCTCATGCCCATGCCGCCCCACTGGATGCCCAGATCACGCGCGGTGCCCCGGGTGGCCTCCACGATCTCGGCCTTTATGAGCACCTGCTTGGAGGGTACGTCCAGCTGCCGTATCATCCTTTCGATCTTGGCAACGTTCTCGGGGAGGTCGCGGATAAGGAGCTTGTTCCCGTGCTTGTCCAGAACCACCGAGCCCCTGGCCCTGCCCTTTTTCTCATCGCCGGCCTTCGCGGTCTCGAGCCCG
>JARFUL010000176.1 GCA_029289015.1 Syntrophobacteria bacterium
TCGACGTTCTTGGCCACAGGCCCTCTGTCGCTCTCTGCTATGTCAAAAGTTACCTGGTCGCCTTCGGCCAGGGTCTTGAACCCGGGCATGTTGATGGAGGAGTAATGCACGAATATGTCCCGACCGTCTTCCATCTGGATAAAGCCATATCCCTTTTCCTCACTGAACCACTTCACGATCCCGTTCGCCAAAGCTCTGACCTCCTTTCAAATAAATTCCTCTTCCCCTTTGAGCCCAGATATCTCGATTTAGACGTTTAAACCAAGCGTCAAGATACAACAACTATGGAAAAATCTTTGTTATTCAGGTGGCATAATAAAACAGACCATGACAAATCGTCAATAAAAACCGGACATCCGCGCGCTGGGCATCTCTGCCGGGAATCGCGCGAAGAGGTGATTTTGCCTGGCCGGGCACGCGGGAGACTATGCCTGCGCCCAAGCGGTGCAGGCGGGTAAGGCGGGGGCCCTATCTCTTGGGAACGAACTTAAGCACCAGGGAGTTGATGCAGTAGCGGAGCCCCGTGGGCTTTGGACCGTCGTTGAACACGTGCCCGAGATGCGCGTCGCACCTCGCGCAGACCACCTCGGTCCTCTTCGTGAAGAGCGAGCGGTCCTCCCTCTCCTCGATATGATGCTTTGACACGGGCGCCAAGAAGCTCGGCCAGCCGGCCCCGGAATCATACCTCGTCCGGGAGCTGAACAGCTCGAGGCCGCACGCGACGCACTGGTAGGTGCCCTCTTCCTTCAGGTCGTGGTATTCGCCGGTAAAGGCCAGCTCCGTCCCCTTTTTCCTCGTGATCCTGTACTGCTCCGGCGTGAGCAGCTTCCGCCACTCCTCATCGGTCTTGAGTACCTTCTCGATCATAACGGCCCCCCGCGTCTCCTCGTCGGCCCGAGCCGGGCTACCCGCGACCATAAGCGCGAGCAGCCAGATGAACGGCACGCATAAAGATAACCTTTTGAGCCCTGGTGTCACGAAAGCCCCCTTGTGCGACGATGTTTATTGTTGATGATAACTTCCGGCTGGGGGAGGTTCAACCCGGACGGGGAAAAGAAGCCCGGATATGCCCCGGCCCTTCTACGCGCTGCGGGCTGCTGCGCGGATGGGGAGACCCGATTCTTTGGACACCTTCTCAGCGGGGGCCGGCTTTTTCTTGAGCCTGTGCTTATACTTCTCGTAGACCTCGCAGCCCTGCTTGTATCCCAGGTCGCAGGCCTTTTTCGCGTCCCTGAGCGCGCGCTCGAGGTCCCCCTTGATGAAGTAGGACCGCCCCCTGTTGTAGTGGGCCCACCCGTTCTTAGGGTTGAGCTCAATGGACTTGCTCAGGTAGCGTATCTTCTCGTCGTGCTCGTTTTTCAGGCCGTGAAGCCAGCCCAGGTTGTTGTAGGAGGGCGCGTACCTGGGGTCGAGCTTCACCGCGCTCTTGAAGTCGGACATGGCCTCGTCGTATCTCCTGGTCTTCACGTAGACCCGCCCCCTCCAGAAGTAGGCCCTGGAGTTTTTCGGGTCGAGCTTTATGGCCCTGTCCAGCTCGATAAGGGCCTTTTTGTGCTCCCCCTTCCTGTAGAATCTATAGCCCCGCTTCACCAGGTTTCCGGGGTCCCTGGCCCGCTCGCGAAAGGGGAGAATATCCTTGGCCTTTTCGGCAAGCCGCTCCTTGAGGCGCGCCTCGGACCGTTTCACCCACCGGACTATGGATTTGCCGGGGCTGGAGAGGAAATCCCCCACCCGGCCCCTTGAGACCAGAAAGCCCGCAACGATGGAGACCACGAGGACCGCGACCACGTAGCCCACGGCCAGGTAGTCCATCTCTTTTTGCTCGGGCGGGGGAATCCTGTCGGGCACGGTCCCCGGGGTTTTTTCCGGCTCCTCAGCCGCGCCCCGCTCCGGCCCGGCCGCGGGAGGCCCGGTCGTTACCTTTACCGCGCCCGTCTCTGTATCTATCAGCAGGGTCGCGCCGCACCTGGTGCACGAGGCTTTGGCAAGGGGTGCATCGGGCCCTGGGACGGAACACCTGTACGCCGCGCGGCAGGCAGGGCAAACTATCCTCATCCGGGGCTCCTGGCCGCTTCCGGCCGCGGCGATGAGGCGCGAAGCATGGGAGGATGGATCGCTCCGGATGCCGGAAAGTCTATGGGGGAGGGTCTGGGGTGCATCTGGCCTAGAGATGTGGGGGTTCCAAGCGTGCCATATCCGGTGAGCCGCGATCCTGTCCGGGCTCGGTGGTCACTCGTCGTTGCCGCCGGACTCTTCCAGCCTCTCGAACGCGTCCTTGGCCGCGCGGTAAAGAACGGCCAGGTCAACCGGTTTGGCGAAGTAATCGTCGAACCCGGCCCTGCGGCAATCCTCAACGTCGTAGAACGAAGCATACCCGGTCACCGCGAAAATGGAGGCATCGGGTCGGTTTTGCCGGATCCTCCTGCACAGCTCCAAACCATCCATCCCGGGCATATTTAGGTCGAGAAACATGACGCTGACCCTATCCTGCTCAAGGATGTCGAGGGCCTCCCGGCCGCTCTTAGCGCAGACCACCGTATAGCCGACCCTGCTGAAGGCCTCCCGGAAGACCTCCAGGATCATCTCCTCATCGTCCACAACAAGAATCTTCTTCACCGCGCCCCCCCCAAAACAAAACTTTACCTGCATCGTACCCGTGCCAGGTAAGAAATATACACCATCTTACCTTCTTGCTCAACAAATATACAAGGTCTTAGATCAATACCTCGTCCGCGTTTCGGCTCGAGCAAACTAAGTGTCATTCTCTTTTGAGGATTTATAAATATCAACTTTCCTGCCGCTGACGTAATCCCGGGTCTCGTAGGCCGTAATGGACATGACATTTCTCGTTATGTGCCTCAGCCTGTTGCTCTGCTCCTTGATCTTCAGGAGCTTGGCGCAGATGGGATCATTGCTCGCTGCAGCCATCAACATCAGCTCACTCAGCCCCGAAATCACCTGCCCGGTCATGGTTATGCCATAAGGCCTCACACCCTGCCGGGTGGGCGCGTATATGGCGCGGCGGGCCAAAAGAGATGCCGTATTCGGCCCGCCGCGAGACGGACCACGGACCCTGAGCTTCACTGAATAATCAGATCGAAGGTGCTTGAATAGAGCGGGGCTTCTCGAAGATGTATTTAGCAACCACCATGCCAGCATATCCGCGCGCTATTGGAACGAATAACCTGCCGAACCGACGGCAAGATCACGGACGCAAAAATAATCCCAGCGAGGATCGCGGGTAAGGCCCTATGGGTCATGGGCAATTTTTCCTCGAAAAAAGGGCAAAATTTACCCCCTCGGATTGGTCTCTTGCCAGACTGGAGATCAGGCGAAAAGATCGATGATCTGGCCGCTCGGCCTGGGGGTGGTGCGGGGTTTTCCTGAGAAATCGTAGCGGCAGGGCTCTTCGCTGGAGAACACTTTCGACCTGGATCAGGGGGTGGGGGCTTCGGCCTCTTTTGGCCCGGTAACCCAGGTGCCGCGCTCCTCGTAGAGGGTGATTGCCTCGGGAGCCCGCGCGGGAAAGCGCGCTCACAGGTTTACCAGGTAGACCTTTTCCGGGCTCTCGATCCCCTTCAGCTCCACCTCCCCCATGTCCTGGGCCTCTCTCTCGTCCCTCACCAGGGAGTAGGTCCTGCCCGTTATCAAAACGGACCCTTCCGGCGCCCTCTTCTCGAGCCTCTGGGCCAGGTTGACGTGCCTGCCTATGAGGGTGAACTCCATGCGCTGCCTGGAGCCCATGTTGCCCACCGTGACATAGCCGGTATTGACGCCGACGCGCATCTTGAAGTCGGTCCTGCCTTCGCCCAGCCATTTCCGGTTCAGCTCGTCGAGCTTCCCCTGCATGTCCGAGGCCGCGGCCACCGCGCGTTTCGCGGAGAGGCTCACATTCTCGGAGGTCGAAAGTTCCGGGTCTTCGGGATATCCCCAAAAGGCCATTATCCCGTCCCCCATGATCTTGTCCACCGCGCCCTGGTGCTTGAATATAGTGGCTATCATCTCCTCCATGAATTCGTTGAGCACCTTCTGCACCTCTTCGGGATGATGGGTGTCGGAGAACCCGGTGAATCCTGCGAGATCGCAGAACAGCACGGTGAGCTCCCTGTTCGCGCTCTTCATGGAGAAAGACTCCGGCGACTCGAGTATCTGGTCTATTATCTGGGGCGAGAAGTAGGCCTTGAGCACGTCCCTCTGTATGGAGCTCAGCCTGGCGGTCCACAGATAACCGTGGACCAAAAGGACCAAAAAGGCCGCGGCCGCGGCCAGGCTCACCCCCGCGAGATTCAGCACCACGGAATAGCGGGAGAACAGGAGGAAATTGACAAGCCCAAAGGAGATGATAAGGCCCAGGGAGGAGAGCACGAAGTAAAGCGGCCTGAGGACCAAGGAGAGGAAAAAGATTATCGCGGCCATACTGAGCGCGACCCCGATGTTGACCGCGGTGGAGGTCTCGGTTATGAAGGCTTTTTTGAGTATCGTGTTTATCGCGTTTATGTGCACCACGGAGAGCGGCTCCGCGCTCCAAAGGGGCGTGGGGCCGATGTCCGTGGTCCCCGAGGAGACCAGGGAGACGATCGCGAGCCTGCCCTTGAGCTTCTCTTTTAACCCGTCGATCTTTTCCGCGCGGCCGTGGGCCGAATAGATCTCGTGAAAGGGGATGTGCTCAAAGGACCTGTCCCACCTGCCCGCGTAGTTGATGAGCATGTATCCCTCGCGGTCCAGCGGCACGGTGATGGAGACCGCACCGCGCTTCAGGCTCAACCCCTCGTCGGGAACGAGCTCCATCTCCTGGATTCCGAGGTATTTGACCGCGGCCAGAAGGTCCAGGGAGGGAAAGAGACCTCCATTGAAGCCGATTATTAGCGGCAGGCGCCTGAATATGCCGTCAGGATCCGGGGACGCGGAGATGTGGCCCACCCCCAGGGCCTTCCGGGAGAAGAGCCTCAGGGGAACAAAGGACCTCACCACCTGGTGGAAAGAGCTTACATCCGGGCTGCCAAGGTCGAGCAGAGAGCCCAGAAGGGGCCTGTCATCATCACCGAGGTTCAGCCTCACCACCTGGGTCTCCCGCACGAGCTCGAAGCCCGCGGGCAGGATTACCCTGCCGCTCTTTTCAATTGCCCGGGCGAGCATCAGGTCTTCGTTTTTCTCCGTTCGGCCGTGGAAGACCACGTCGAAGACGATGAGCCCCGCGCCGCACCGGGTCATCACCTCCACGGCCTTCGCGTGGACCGACCTCTTCCAGGGCCACCTTCCCAGCGCGTTTACGCTGGAATCGTCAATGTCCACGAGGAGGATATCTTTTTGGGGCAGAGGTCTCCCGGCCAGGCGCAGCCGCGCGTCGTAGAGCCTGTTCTCCATCCCCGCGAAGAACCCGGGAAACCCGAGATAGGCCAAGAGTAGGACCGCAAGGGCTGCCAGGGGGTAGAGCCAGCCCCTCCTGCGACCCTCCTTCTCGAACAGCGGATGGGGGGAGCCGGTCACCGGGCTTCGGACTCGGGGAGGGATTCGGTGTCCTCCCTGCCCGCGGTGCCGGTCATGTCGATGGGCCTCTCCGGCACTACTCTCTTGAGGGAGCGCTCCTTAGGAGCGCTGGACTCGAAAACTCTGCGCCGCGGACGGGTCTTAGCGGACCAGGGCTCGGTTACGAGGTGCCACTCGGCCTCGTAGAACTCGGCCCGGAAGGGCCCCTCGCCGGAGGCCATCGGGGTTATGGACCTGACGCCCCGGGAGAGCTCTTTCACGGTTCCCCTGTAGGAGCCCAGCCCCGCGCCCACGGAATGGAGGGTCACATCCCCGGTGGGGGTCTCGCTCGCGTAGACGAGTATCTGCTCCCGGCCGAAGGGGGGCGTAACCTTGAGGTTGAACCGGTCCCCGGGGCCCGGTATGGAGTAGGTCCTTCCGCCGCGGAAGAAGTTTTGGGTCCGGAACTCGTTGGGCAGAAGCTGGATGAGCTGGCCCGTGCTCGTCTGGTTCACGACCCGGCCGTAGAAGTCGCGGTTCGCGTGGATGAGTATGTTGATCATCTCACCGGCCCGGTAGGTCTTCTTCTTGGTCCAGACCTTCACGGTGAGGGGCGCGTCTGGGTCCATCTCCGATATGGGGGCGTGGGGCCTGAGCTCGTATTTCACCTCCGCGCGTATCCAGACGTGGTAGCGGCTGTTCTTCTCTATTCCCAAGTCCTTTTGCTCCAGGACCGTGACGTAGCCCGCGGCCTCGGCCTTGACCAGGTCGTACTCGAGCTGGAAGTTCTTGACCTTGGTCTTGGTCTGGATGTAGGTATTCGCGGACTCGAGCGCCTGCCTCTTCGCGTTGGTAAAGGCCATTGACCTGACCTCATTTATGGTCTTGTCCTCGGAGAGCTGGGCGTAGCCGTCTAGCGCGACGATCGCGGAGCGGGCCTTTTTGTCCGGGACCACCTTCATGGCCTCTATGGCCCGGCTGTCCTCGCCCGCGGCCGGGCCCAGGGCCCAAAGGCAGAGCAAAACAGCCAACACAGGTATGATAAGCCTATTGGAATTTACCATGACTATGCTCCTGGAAATGGCTTCCCGTCAGACGCGCCGTTCTCCCGGCAAGAAGACCCGGGAAACAGACCTGCCGCGTTGGGCCGCAAGGGAAATTTTCCCTCACGAATATAGGCCTCTTCAACCGCTTCGGCCCAACAGTGAGAGAGTTACATGACCTCAAAGGTGCCGCTGGCCACACTGTTGCCCCGTACGTAGAGGTCGACCTTGTATGATCCCGAGGACCAGCTTCCCTTGCTCTTGTTGCCCCATCCCTTCGCGTGCCAGGACCATGTCCAGTTGGACTTGACGTATGCGTCGTAGGTCTGGCGGGCCTAGACGGAGCCGTTTGCGTGGCGGTAGATAGCCTCGATGGTAAAGTCGATCTTGCGTCCGGGGGTCGGGAACTTCAGCTTGAGCTCCCAGTATATGTACCTTGTCCTGTTGCTCTGGAAGACCTTTTTATACACCCTCTTATCGTAGGGGTCCTGGCTGTACCCGCTCTCAAAGAAACGGATCCCGGTCACCCTCGCGTCGAAGAGCTTTATGTAGCCCGGGGGAGGCAGCGCGGGGGTATAATAGCTCGGCTTCTTGAGCGCGACCTCCTTCCTTTTCAGCTCCTCCTCGCGCCTCTTGAGGGCCTCTTCCATCTCCCTCTGGCGCCTGAGCACGTCCTCCTGTTTCCTCAAGAGTTCGTCAAGCCGGCGGAACTCCTCTTCCCGCCTGCGGAGGCCCGCGTCAGGGTGGACATCCGGGGGCGGCGGAGCCGCGGCCACCCTTTTGGCCCCTTTGAGCACAAACACGAAGTCCCCCTTGTCCAGCTTGGGGTTGTTGATCTTGCCGTACTGGGGGTGCTGCCCGCCCCGGGAGTAGTTGACCACCCTGTCCTGGAGGTGCATGCCCAGCTCCGAGCCGGTGATGAAACCGTCGAGGTTCAGGTCGGCCTCCCCCTTTATCGCGTCGAGGAACACCACCTTGAAGACCGAGCGGTCCGGCACCTGCTCCCCCGCCTCCCCCGCGGTGATGAACTGGCGAACCGGCCGGGCCGACTTCTCGGTTATGTCCACCGGCGCGGCCCGGGTCAGGCTGAAGAGCGAGCCCGAGAAGCACGAATCAAAGAGGGAGAGAAAATGGATCGACTTGATCTTGAGGGCCAACGCCTCGATCTCCCTCATGGAGACCGCCTTTTCGTCGAAACCCATGGGATCGCGATTCTTCAGGGGGCAGTCCGCGGGGACGATGTAGCCCAGCTCGGTGCCGTCCGCGAGCTCCAGGGTCTCGCCGTGGCCCGCGAAGTAGAGAAGCAGCGCCCTGTTCTTCTCCCTGCCCAGCCTGAAGGCCATGTCGTTGAGCGCGCGCTTGAGCTGCCTTGAGGTGGGGTTGAGGATCTGCTTCACGGAGAACCCCTGCGCCTTGAGGCCCGAGGCCACCTCTTTCGCGTCTTTGATCGCGCCGGGCAGATCCGGCCATCCATTGGTGTAGTCGCCCACCCCCACCACCAGCGCGTGGTAGTCCTTGTAGAGGTAGAGAGCCTGGCCCGATCTGGACGTGACCCGGATTCCCCTCTGCTTGGCAAAAAGGTTGAGCGCGACCAACAAAGACAGGGCCAGGAACCCCAGGACAAAAAGAACTGATCTCT
>JARFUL010000177.1 GCA_029289015.1 Syntrophobacteria bacterium
CCCAGGAGGTCTTCATGCGGGTGGCCCGGTCCCTCGAAGGCTTCAGGCACGAGTCTCAGCTTTCCACCTGGATATACCGCATAGCGGCCAACGTGGCCAAAGACAGAATGCGCAGCCCGTCCTACAACCGGGTCGTCCCCAGGGAGCCCGGGAGCCTGCTCATCCAGCAGCCCGGCGAGGAGCTGAGCATACTCCCTGTCGCGTCCCTCATTGACCAGCAGCTAATCAAGAAGGAGATGAACGAGTGCATCCGCTCCTTCATCTTCGAGCTGCCGGAGAACTACCGGGAGGTTCTCGTGCTGAGCGACCTGAAAGGGTTGAGCACCGACGAGATAGCAGACGCGCTGAACATAAGCCCCGGCAACGTGAAGACCAGGCTTCACAGGGCCAGGGCAAGGCTGAAACAGGTGCTCAAGGTCAACTGCACCTTCTACCGGGATGAGCGAAGCGAGTTCTCCTGCGACCTGAAGAAGGGGACCGAAGACCCTGATTATGAATAGGGCCCGCGAAAAGAGTCCTTGAGCGCGCGGCCAGGACCATGGTGGAGGGGGACGCGAAGATCCTCACCATTGAGTTCAAGATCAATTATCTCAGGCCCGCGACAGGGAGCTTGCTCCGGTGCAGGGGCACCATCCTGAAGCCCGGAAGGACCATAATGGTCGCGGAGTCGGAGCTCTTCTCAGGGGACGAAAGCGGGGAGAAGCTAGCAGCCAAGGCCACCGTGACCCTGGCCGTGGTCCGCGGCTGAAAAACCCGATGTCCGATTCCCGACATTCACAACATTCCCATAAATAGACATAACCTGTTGAATCGGCGCGATAAATAGCAGGGGTGATCTCTCTTCCGTCAAAGGTGCAGGACCGAAGTCCCGCGCCACTTCTCTTAAGGTAAAAAGGGAAATGTAGCGCGGCGCCAAGAGCCACGGTCCATGCGCGCCGGGCGGATGGGGCTTGACTCATTTTGCAACTTTGTTGCATAATTGAAAAACAAAGCCATGTGCGACAGTTGCGATTACAAAAGTATCCTGAGGGAGTCCGGGGTCCGGCCCACCAGGGCCCGAAGCGCGGTGCTCAGCGCGCTGGGCGAGGAGGCCAGGCCCATGTCTGTGGAGGAGATCCACGCCCGGGTCCTCGAGCCCTGTCCCATCCACCGGGTGACCCTCTATAGGACCCTGGACATCCTGGTGGAAAAGAGGGTGGTGAGGAGGCTCTCCGCGGGAGCCCGGGCCTTTCGGTATGCGCTGGCCTTTGGCAAGCACCGCCACGAGCACGCGCACTTCTACTGCCGCAGGTGCGACTCCCTGAAGTGCATCGACCCGGGCGCGATACCGCTGGACTCCATACCCATACCCAAGGGCGCGGGCCTCCTGGAAAAGGTGGAGCTTCGGCTCGACGGGCTCTGCTACGGGTGCATCGCGCGAGAGAGGGACGCGGGGGAAGAGGGATGAAGGCAAGACTTTTGGCCGCTTTTGCCCTGGCCCTCGTCTTTTTCGCCGCGCGCTGCTGGGCCGGGCCGCTAGAGGTGGTGGCCTCGGTGTTTCCCTTCATGGAGTTCGCAAAGAGGGTGGGGGGAGAAAGGGTCTCGGTCTCCCTCTTGGTGCCGCCCGGCGCGGAGCCCCACTCCTGGGGGCCCAGGCCGTCC
>JARFUL010000178.1 GCA_029289015.1 Syntrophobacteria bacterium
AGCCAAGCTAGACCATGAATTATTAAAACAGGTAAAGGAAAAATACCCCCATCTTCTGGAAAAGCCGAAGCCTGAGCCAGCCTCACAAACCATTGAGCAATAGCGCCGGAGCCTCCGCATTTGCCCGAATCTGCGCGCCAACCCCTAGAGATAATTACTAAAAGGCCCGTGGTCATAGCCGCGTGCGCGTTTGGCGCGGGCTCTGCCCTGGCCCGGTGGTGGGCCGCGGGGCCGTGGGTTCTCCTCGCGGCCGCGGCGATTTTAGCCCTTGCCACCCTTGCCCTCGTGTTGAAGAGACTCCGGCCCGCCGCGCTCGTCTCAGCCGCGCTTTTGTTCTCAACCCTGGGGCTTTGGGCCGGGGCGCGCGCTCTCCACCCTCTGGTGCACTTTGATGACCATATCCTCGCGTACCTGGATAAAAAGGTCGTTATCAAGTGCAGGGTCGCGTCGGACCCCAAGGAGTGGGCCCGGGGCCTCAAGTTCGACCTGGACGTCCTTAAGGTGGTAGCGGATGAGCGCGAAAGACCCGCGAGGGGCGGGGTGGTGCTCTACCTCAAGGGCACGTGGAACCTGGGCCCAGGCGACCGGATAGACGCGAGGGTGAGGCTCAAGCCGTTTCTCAGCCGGAGAAACCCCGGCGGGTTCGACTATCCCCTCTACATGGCCTCCCGGTCCCTCTACGGGTCCGCGTTCCCCGCGGGCAAACGCGCGGTGCTCAAGACCCATAGCGCGAGCTCCCCCCTGCTCCGGGCCAGGGCGCTCTTAAGGGCGCGGTTCTCCGCGCTCCTTGACGCGCTCCCGGCCAAGAGGGAGGCCTCCCTCATCCGCGCGCTGACCCTCGGGGACAAGCGCGAGGTGCCCCAGGAGCTTCTCCGCGCGTTCAACTCCACCGGCACCAGGCACCTTTTGGCCATCTCCGGCCTGCACTTAGGGATAGTCGCGGCCCTGGCCTTCTGCCTTTCGTCCCTCGTGTTTGTCCGCGTCCGGGCCATCTCCCTGAGATACGGCGCATACAAGCCCGCGGCAGTGGCCTCTCTGGTCGCGGCCGCGTTCTACGCGTGGCTCACCCCGCTGGGCATCCCCACCGCTAGGGCCCTCATCATGCTCGCGGTGGGAGTTGCCGCCGCGCTCCTCGACCGGCTGAAGGACCTGGCCTCGGTCCTGGCCCTGGCCGGGCTCTTGCTTTTGGCCTTTTTCCCCGCGTCAATCTTTACCCCGTCCTTTCAGCTAAGCTTTTCCGCGGTGGCGGGCATCGGTCTCTATGCGTGGGGCCGAAGGGGCAGGGAGAAGCGAAACCTGCTCCTCGAAGGCGCGTTCGTCTCCCTGGCCGCGTCTGTGGCCACCTTTCCCCTGGTGGCCTATCACTTCCACCTCTTTTCCCCCGCGGCCTTCGCGCTCAACGTGGTCCTGGTCCCCCTGGTGGGCTTTTTGGTGGTGCCCCTTTCCCTGGCCGCGCTGGTCCTGGCCCCGCTCTCGGCCAAGCTGGCTTTTGCCCCTCTCTTCCTCGCGTCCCATCTCCTGGGACCAGGGGTGGACGCGATCATCCTGGTCTCCCAGAGCCCCTTAAGAGGGCTCACCCTGCCTCCCCCTGCCGCGTGGCAGGTCCTTTTCGTGTATGCGGCTCTTTTTTTCATCTTCGTCTCCCGGTCAAAGAGGGCGCGCATAATAGCCGGGCTCGCGCTGGTCCCCATCCTGGTCTTGCCTCCTATCGCAAGGGCCGCGCTCCCCTCCTCCGCCGGGCTCTTTGTCACCGCGCTCGACGTTGGCGCGGGAAGCTCCTCGGTGGTCAGGCTGCCCGGAGGAAGGGTCATGGTGGTGGACGCGGGCCCGAGAAAGGCCGGGTTCGACGCGGGTCAAAGGATAGTGGCCCCTGCGCTCAGGTCCCTGGGGGTCACGAAAATCCACCACCTCGTGCTGAGCCAGGCCTGGCCGGGGCTCATGGGCGGCATGGCCGCTCTGGTCAAGGAGTTTTATGTTGGGGAGTTCTGGTTCCACGGCCCGGCAGGACTCCTCCCCCAAGACCTTCTCCTCTCGCTCAAGGAGCGGGCCGTGCCCGTGGTCCGCCCGAGAAGGATCGAGGCCCGGGGCGCGACAGTGCTTCCCCTGGCCGGGGGGCCTGGGGAGCCCCTGAGGCTCCTTCTTTCCTACCATAAAAAGAAGATCCTCCTCGCCCACGGCGGGATCGTGGGCAGGAGGATGGAGCCTGTGGACGCGCTCATCGCGCCCGCGCCCGCATACACCCCGCGAGAAGAGCTCATCGCGCTCGCGCCCGGGTTCGCGGCCTACACCTTCAAGGTCTCCGGGGCCGAGGCCCGCCGCTTCATCAAGGACGCGGGGCTTGCCTCCACAAGACCGTTGACCACACTAGCCTCCGGTGCTATTACTTTCCGGGTTGACGAGCAGGGCCGAGTTACGGCCAAGAGCTCCCTGGGGAGCTTCTGGCGGCCCCTTGGCCCGAAAGGCCGGAAAGGAGTACCTGATGCGGGAAGTTGAGGCAAGGCTCGAAATCCTGAAGAAGATCGCGGGGATATATACAAAATACATTGATGATATCGCGCTGGCCGGGGCCGAGGACGCGGGCTTCACCCTCAGGATAGGGCGGCTCGAGGTGGAGCTCGCGGCGGACCACCTGGCCACCATGGGAGAGGAGGCCCTTCTGGTGGAGGGCAAAAGTCCCTACGGCGTGGTCGCGGGCATCCTCCCCTACGACGCTCCCTCCGTGATGATCGCCAGGTTCGGGGGCGCGGCCATGCTCGGGGGCAACGTGTTCAGGTGCAGCTTCTCCTCCCAGACTCCGGCCACCGCGCGGCTCATGGCCGACATCCTGGAAGGGATAGAGGGGCTGGAGCTCGTGGTGGGCATGGACAACAGGGAGTTCGGCCGGCGCGCGATCGAGGATTCCGGGGTCCGGGTCTTCTTCGTATCCGGCGCGGGCGCGGTGGGGGAGGCCTACCGCAGCGCGCTCAAGAGCTTTGACAAGCTCAGCTTCGCGGGGCCCGGCGGCATGCCCGCGGGCATGATCCTCGAGGACGCGGACATTGACCTCGCGCTCGGCTTTGTCACCAGGAGGGCCTTTATCAACAGCGGCCAGTACTGCACCACCATAAAGAAGCTGGTGGTGGTCAAAGAGCATTACAAGAACGCGAGGGACGCGGTCCTGGAATACGCGGCGTCTCTTAAGGTGGGCGACCCCCTGGACCCGGAGACCGACATCGGCCCCATCAGAGTGGCCCGCACCAGGCAGGTTATGGAGCACAGCCTCAAGGAGATAGAAGGTGAGGTGCTCACCGGTGAGATCAACGGCGAGTGGGTCAGCCCCTTTGTGGTGGAGGCCGACGCGGTGCCGGACATCGAGGGGTTCGGGCCGCTCCTGGTGCTCGTGGAAGTGCCGGACCGGAGGGCCGCGTTCAAGGAGGTGCTCTCAACGTCCTACGGTTTTCTCGTCGCGGCGTTCGGCCAGGTTTCGCCCGAGGAGAATAGGGGACTTGAGGAGACCTTCGGCATGGTGCACCTCAACCCGGACTTTCTGTTTACCCCGCTGAGGCTCCCCTTTGGCGGGAGGGGAAAGTCTGGCTGGGTGCTCACGCGCACCGCGGACGGTGTGGCTACAAAGGACGGCGCGCTGATGTATGCCGAGGAGTTGGTGAGGTAGAAAATTACCTAATATTTACAATCTGTTGGAGAAGGATAATAAGACGAAAAGAACCTTGTTGACTGAAAAAGAACTATTACGCTTGCTTAACGCTGAACTAGCAAATCATGAAGAATGTGATGACTGCCGCTTCAAAGAAGTGCAGAAATTAAGAGGAGAAGACAAAGAAGGTTGCAACTGGTCCGATGCAATACTGAATTGTAGTGGTGTTCCTTTCGCGGCTTGCATGCCTATTGCCAAACAGGTTATCGCTAATGCAATGGAAAAGTTTAATGTAAAGTGGAACGTCAT
>JARFUL010000179.1 GCA_029289015.1 Syntrophobacteria bacterium
GGTTGAGAACAGGCTGAAGCACGCGCTGAGAGAGCTCAAAAAGCGGGAGCCCGGCGGGCCCAGCGTCGCAAGGGAGGTCATCGCGGCCGCGAAGGAGACCCTGGCCGAGTCCTTCGCTCCCAAGCCCTAGGAGCCCTTTACCGGCGAGGTGGCAGAGGGCGACAGCGTGGGGATCCAGGGCTCGTCAGCCCGGGGCGAGGTGGTCACAGTCTCCGAGGACGGGACCGAGGTGGAGGTTCTGGTGGGCAACATGCGGCTCAAGGTGGCCAAAGAGAAGCTTGTGCCCCTTGTCGCGGCCCCGGCTGAAGAGAGGAGTGATTTTCCCCTCTCAGGCGTCAGCGCGCCCCGGGTGGAGGAGGTCTCCGACAGGCTCTACCTTCTGGGCGAGAGGGTGGAGGACGCGCTGGGAAAGCTGGACAGGTTCCTCGACAGGGCGCTCCTCGCGGGGCTGAGAAGCGTGGAGGTGGTCCACGGCCACGGCACCGGGAGGCTGAGACACGCGGTGGGGGAGTTTTTGAAGGAGCACCACATGGTGAAGAGATACTTCCACCCCGGCCAGAAGGAGGGGGGCCGGGGTGTCTCGAAGTTGGAGTTCATGTGATGTCCCCACATGATTTTTGGTGTATAATAATTCCAACCGATGCTTTGCTCCCAGCGCGAAAAAACCCTCAGCCTGCGACTAAGCTTTGTCCATTCCCCAGGATAAGATAGACACCGTACGGGACCTCTCCTCCATCGTGGAGGTGGTCTCCGGCTACGTCTCCCTCAGGCGGGCCGGGGCCAACTACGTGGGGCTCTGCCCCTTCCACACGGAGAAGACCCCCTCCTTCACCGTGTCCGAGCAAAAGAAGATCTTCCACTGCTTCGGGTGCCAGGCCGGGGGCAATGTCTTCACCTTCCTCATGAAGATAAAGGGGCTCTCCTTCCCCGACGCGGTGAGGGAGCTGGCGGGCCGCGTGGGGGTCTCCATCCCCAGGGGCACCCCCGGGGACAGAAGGGCCGATGACCAGAGAAAGCGGCTCTTTACGGTGCTCAGGCACGCTGCCGAGTTCTATGAGAAGGGGCTGTGGTCCGAAGCGGGCGGGCCGGCCAGGGCCTACCTCGAAAAGAGGGGAATCCTCCCGGAGACCATAAAGGGCTTCGGCCTCGGGCTTGCGGGAAAGGAGTGGGAGGGTCTCTTCTCCTATCTCACGGGCAAAGGGGTCTCCCCCCGAGACGCCCGGGCCGCGGGGCTGGTGGTCCAGAGCCAGAGGCACGGGCACAGGGACAGGTTCATAAACCGGCTCATGTTTCCCATTTCCGACCCCAGGGGCAGGGTGGTGGGGTTCGGGGGCCGCACCCTGGATAAAGACTCGAAAAAACTGGCAAAATACATAAACACCCCCGAGGGCCCGCTCTTCAAGAAGTCCCGGCTGCTCTACGGCCTCGACCAGGCCGCGGGGGAGATACAGTCTTCCCAGGAGGCCCTGCTGGTGGAGGGCTACACCGACCTCATCGCGCTCCACCAGGCCGGGTTCAAAAACGTGGTCGCGCCGCTGGGCACCGCGCTCACCAGCGGGCAGGCCCGGCTCATCTCCCGCTACGCGAAGAGGGCCACCGTGGTCTTCGACGGCGACGAAGCGGGGAAGAAGGCCGCGATCCGGTCCCTCGAGGTGCTTCTCAAGGAGGGGCTAGAGCCCTTTATCGCGCTGCTCCCTGCGGGCATGGACCCGGACGACTTCCTGGTGAGCCGGGGAGAGAGCGAGCTGAAAAGGCTCCTTGAGGCCGCGGACTCCCTGGTGAGCTTCTTCGTGCGGGAGACCGCGAGGGCCGCGGGCATCTCCGTTACGGCCAGGGCCGACGCGCTCAAGAGGGCCTCCGAGGTTCTCATGATGGTCCCCGACCCGGTGGCCAAGGCCATCTTTCTCAAAGACCTGGCCGAGGGGCTCGGCGTGCCCGAGCACGCGCTCTCGGCCCGGACATCCCCCGGCCGCGGGGCAAGGGGACCGGCCCAAAAACGAAAGCCCGGCCCCAAGACCACCGACGAGATCATCGTGGCCTGCTTGTTCGCGCATCCCGAGCTTGCGCTTGAGCTCGAAGAGTCGGGGGGGCTGGGCCTCTTCAGGGACGAACCCCTCAAAGAGGTGGCCGCGCTCATTATCAGAAGGGTAAAAGAGGGTAAAGCCACGGACCCGGCCTCGCTCCTCGGCCATATCGAGGAGCCGGAAATCCACCCAAGGGTGGTGGAGCTGGCCCTCTTTGCGGAAGCTTTCAGCGAGGAAGACGCGAGGAGTTTCTTCTCGGACAAGCTAAAGGCCGCGGCCCATGAGGTCGAAAGAGTTAAGAGGGAGGCAAGGCTCAAAGACCTCAAGGAGAAGATAGCCCGCGCGGAGGAGGACGGCGACTGGGAGCTTCACCGCAAATACCTCCTGGAGCTCTCCTCAATGCACGAAAAAACCGCGGACCCCGGATGATTATGCATTATAGTTCTTGTCAAAGGCTGACATTTAAACTAGAATTATTAAGTTTAAGGAATGCTTACCTTATTCTGGAGGCTGCCCTGCCCGGGGCTCCTCAATATTCAAGCCTAAGGTAAAGGAGCGGGCGGTATGGAAAAAGACAAGGGGATCGTGGAGTTTGAACAACTCCTTAAAATAGGTAAAGAGAAGGGCTTTTTAACCTATGAGCAGTTGAACAACGCGCTACCCGAAGTTTTGGTCTCTTCCGACAAAATGGAAGACTTCTTCCAGATTTTGGACGACCACGATGTGGAGGTGGTGGACGCGGAAGAGGGGGCTGCCCGCGCCCTGGCCCTGGAGGCCGGGGTGGACAGCGATAAGGAATCCAGCGAGACTGAGAGCGACATCAGCGGCCGCATGACCGACCCGGTGAAGATGTACCTCAAGGAGATGGGCACCATCGACCTTCTCACCAGGGAGGGCGAGGTGGAGATAGCCAAGAGGATCGAGCTGGGCGAAAACGTCAAGGCCATGAGGCTCCTAACCTCGCCCATCGGGTTGAGGGACCTCCAGGGCATCAAGGAGAATCTCATCAGCGGAAATGTCTCCCTGGCCGACGTGGTGGCCTGCCTGGAGGAGAGCCTCACCGACAAGGAGAAAAAGGCCAAGGAGAACCAGGTAATAAAGTCCCTCGAGTACCTTGAGAGCATCAAGCAGGATAAGTCGAAGCTCAAGAGGAAGCTCGAGAGGAAGGACCTGGACAGCGCACAGAGAAGAAAGATCAGGAAGAAGATCTACGCGAGAAGAAGAAGGATTCGCCTCATCATCGAGACCCTGAAGCTCGAGAAGAAGCTCTTCGAAAAGATGGCCATCAAACTAAACTCCTTCCTGGAGCGCTTAGAGAAGGGGGAGAGGTTCATAAGGGAGTGCGCGGCCAGGTGCTGCCGGCCCGTGCCCGAGATGAAGACGATCTTCCGCAATGCCAAGACCAAGCCGGATTCCATCTGCGACTTCCTCGATGAAGTCGGCCTCACCTGCGACGATCTCCTGGACATGGAAAAGAGGCTCGCGAACGCGCGGCGCCGCATCCAGAGGGTCGCGAGGGAGGCGGAGATGACCGCGCAGGAGTTAAAGACCCTGGGGAAATCCATCCTGGAGGGCGAGATCATCTCCCAGAACGCCAAGCAGGAGCTGGTGGAAGCCAACCTCAGGCTCGTGGTCTCCATAGCCAAGAAGTATACCAACAGGGGGCTGCAGTGCCTCGACCTGATCCAGGAGGGCAACAGCGGGCTCATGAAGGCGGTGGAGAAGTTCGAGTACCGGCGGGGCTACAAGTTTTCAACTTATGCGACCTGGTGGATCCGCCAGGCCATAACTCGCGCGATTGCGGATCAGGCCCGCACCATAAGAATCCCGGTGCACATGATCGAGACCATAAACAAGCTCACCCGCACGTCCAGGTATCTGGTGCAGGAGCTGGGCCGGGAGCCCAACCCCGAGGAGATCGCGTCCCGGATGGACTACCCGGTGGATAAGGTGCGAAAAGTACTCAGGATCGCGAAGGAGCCCATCTCGCTCGAGACCCCCATAGGCGAGGAGGAGGACTCCCACCTGGGCGACTTCATCGAGGACAAGAAGGCCACCTCCCCCGTGGACGCGGTTATGAATCTTAATTTGGCGGAGCAGACCCGAAGGGTGCTCGAGACCCTCACCCCGAGGGAGGAGAAGGTGCTCCGCATGCGGTTCGGCATCGGCGAGAAAGCCGACCACACCCTCGAAGAGGTCGGGCAGGACTTCGAGGTCACGAGGGAGCGCATCCGCCAGATAGAGGCCAAGGCGCTCCGCAAGCTCAGGCACCCGAGCAGGAGGAAGAAGCTGAAGTCCTTCGTCGAGACCTAACCAAGATACACAAGCGAAAATTTAATCCCCACCCCGAACAAGGGTGGGGTTTTGTTTTGGGCCACATTGTGGCTTTTCAGATTCTTCGCTCCGCTGCCCCATTGGGGCTTTT
>JARFUL010000180.1 GCA_029289015.1 Syntrophobacteria bacterium
CTCTGGTAGAGCTCGGCGGTGAAGGCCATGGTGTTGGGGCCGTTGATGCCCGAGTGGCCCAGCTCGTCGATCAATGCGCTCATATGGATGGTGTCGCCGGGGTCGAAGATGCCCAGGTTGGTGCCGCAGTAGGCCTCCAGCTCGTAGTCAGGCATGTCGGTGATGTCCCCCTTCCAGCGGCCGCTCTTGATGCAGCTCAGCTTCATGCAGTTGGTGGTGCAGTTGAAGTCGGCCCACTTCTGCTTCACCCAGTACCGGTTCTCAAACCGGGGGCCTCCGAAACCCCGCTCATCGTGCCACTCCTCCTGCCAGTTCCGCACGGGCTCAGAGCTGGTGTCGGCCCCGACGGCCCAGCCGGCGTAGCCCGTGCCCCACCGGCGCATGCTGCGGGGCTTCATGGTGTGCTCGTGGACCTTCCTCCACATCAGCTTCACCGCCTCCGGGGCGTCCACCTCGGGTATCTTGCCCCTGCCCTTCGCGACTATGGCCTTCAGGTTCTTGGAGCCCATGACGGAGCCGTAGCCCCCGTAGCCCGCCGCGTGGCAGAGCTTGGTCATCACCGCGGCGTTCCGCACCATGTTCTCCCCTGCGGGGCCCGCGTAGATCATCCCGGGCTCCCGCCAGAGGCCGATGTTGGGCTTCCGCTTCGTGAGCTCCTCGGTGACCTCCCTGTTCAGGATCTTGATGGTGTCGCTGCCCAGCTTCCCCCAGAGGTGGGAGGCGTCCCTTATCTCGCCTCCCTCATCAGTCGCCAAGATGTAGACGGGGCTGCTGGCCTTGCCGGTGACGATGACGCCATCGTAGCCAGCCATCCTGAGCTCTGAGGCGAACTCGGTGCTCGCCGTGGAGCCCACCGTGCCGTTGCTGACAGGCGACTTCCCGGAGCAGCAGATGCGGGCCCCGGGATAGATGGCCGTCATGGGGCCCGTCAGGGCCATGAAGATGTTCTCTGGCCCCAGGGGGTCCAGCTTGGGCCACTTATCGCCGATCCTATCCCAGATGATCTTGGCGGCGAGGCCCCTCCCTCCGAAGTAGGCCTCCAGGGTCTCATCGCTGAAGGTGGTGTCCTTCACCTTCTCCTTGGTGAGGTCCACCTCCAGGTACTTGCCCGCGTATCCGCCGGGCACCTAGACCACCTCCTCTCCCTTCTCACCGAAGAGGTTCACGGCGAGGTCCTTGGCCACCACCATAGGGTGCATGGCGAAGAGCTTCCGCTGGGGGCTCATCTTCTCCTCAACGAGGCTGAGGGCGTTGTACCCGGCCTCCGTGCAGACCTCGACGCACTTGGGGTCCCCCTCGCAGAGGTCGCAGATGGTCGCCTTGTTGTCCTCGGGGTGGAGGAAGGGCACCTGGCCAGGGCAGGCCTTGATGCAGAGGCCGCAGCTGGTGCACAGCTCCCTGTCCACGATGACCGCGGTGGTCTCCTCGTCCACCGAGAGGGCGTCCACTGGGCAGCTCTCCACGCAGGGATAGTCGTCGCACTGGGCGCAGAGGTGCGGCACCTCAAGCCCAGGGTAGGGCATGAACACCCTCACCCTGGACGCCTCAGGCCACATCCAGTCCTCGTGGTGTATGCTGCAAGCCAGCTCGCATCGTCGGCAGCCTGAGCAGGCTTTGTAATCTCTGACAATCCAGATGGGGTTACTCATAATACCACCAGAATCTGTCAACATCTTATAGAGCAGAACATAAAAGGTTTCGCGGAAAACGGGACATGCCACGAGAGGTAAGAGGAAATACATCGAATCATGGGGAGAAGCTTGAAAGGAATACCCCGTAAACCGAAAAATCCCGAAAAACCAATGATGGGGTGGTTAGAGGCTCGCCTTCTTCCTGTCCCAGTTCCGCATGATGAGCTCTAGGAGCTCGGGCTGGAGCACGTAGAGCCTCTTGGCCTCCCCCTTGGGCATGAAGAAGCGGATGAGGTAGACCTTCTCCTGGCGGTTGGCCCGCTCAAGGTAGACCTCGGGGCGCCGGAGCCCCTCTCCCTCGTGGAGCTCGTCGAACTCTTTGATGGCTGGCTGGATCACCTCCTTGACGATGGTCTCGTTGCTGAGGTCGTGGCCGAAGGCGACGTTGAAGGTGTACTTGATGTCCCCCTCGTGGGTGAGGTTGAGTATCCTGCTGTTCATCACCTGGGTGTTGGGCACCTTGAGGAGGTTGAACGTGGGCGTGTAAAGGTTTGTATAGTTGATGGAGATCTCCTCCACCTGCCCCTCAAAACTCCCGATCTTCACGTAGTCCTTCACCTTGAAGGGCTGGGTCACCAGCACGTAGAACCCCGCCACCAGGTTGTTGATGGTCTGGCTGGACCCGAAGCCAAGGAAGGCGCCGACCAGCGCCGTTCCACCCACGAACCAGCCCGTGGGCAGCTTAAAGAAGTAAAGGATCGCCGAGGAGGAGACGCCGAGTGCACCGACACGGAGGACAAGCCTCAGGGCGTTCAAGGCGTGGGGCTCAAGCTCGATCCTAGCCCCATAACGGTCCAGCAGCCGGCTCAGCATCTTGTAGACGATGAAGACGACCAGCAGAGCGACCGCGGCGATGACCGCCCTGGTGGCCTCGTCGGATAGCCAGCCCCCGAAGAATTCTACAGCCATAGTATCCAGCCCTCGAAACCCA
>JARFUL010000181.1 GCA_029289015.1 Syntrophobacteria bacterium
CACCGAGGCTCACCGCGAGCGGGCCGGCGCGGGTCTATTGCTGAGGGATGATGCACAATAATTCACTTTTACCCTGAAGCATTGGTTGAACCGCTTCATAACTGCATTATTTCATACTCATCTACCCCCTCACCGCGCGGCCGAAATAAAATTTTATCCCTTCTGGCAGGGTTCTTGCTCCGAATTATCCCCGAACGTGAAAGGTCAAGCAGGTCTGTCAAGAATTATCTATCTGATATCACAAGATAAACAGGGAGAGGGAGAGCCGCACCCGGTAAGGATCAACCTCGAGGCCTCGGGGATCAACCCGAAGTTCGTCTCCTCCCTGGCCCCCTCGGAAAACGTGCTCTGCATCGCGATGGAGGTGGACGTGGAGGTGTTCATCGGCTCCCTCTTCATCTGCCTGCCCTACTCCATGATCGAGCCCTTCCGCAACGCGACCCTGACTACGGAGAGGGAAAAGAAAAAGGTCAAAATAAACCACCAAGAATGCTACAGTAGCCGGGGCCGCACCATAACCACAGGCTGAAAAGAATAGTACATGACCATCAGTCTTTTACTGACACTTCTATCCGCGGGCCTGTTCATCCTCAGCTTCCCGGAGGGCCCGCTGCCCCTTTTGGCCTTTGTCTGCCTCGCGCCCCTAGCAATCGCGCTGAGCCGCGTGGGACCAAGAGGGGGGCTGCTCCTCGGCCTTGTTTACGGGTTTACCGTCTGGCTGGCCTCGGTCTGGTGGCTCTCCAACGGCTTTTACCTCTACGTGGAGCTTTCCAGGTGGGCCTCCTGGCTGTGGACCGTGGTGGGCTGCCTCGTGGGCGCGCTTCCCTACGGGGCCTTCGGTCTTCTCTTCGGGCTTTCCCGCTGGGCCCAACGGCCCTACGGCCTGCTTCGCGCAACCCTCGCGCTCACGGTCTTGCTCGCGTGGTACCCCCTGCTCTTCCCCGGGAGCCACGTTCACGCGCTCTACAATTATCCCCTTCTGGTCCAGACCCTGGACCTGGGGGGCGTGCCCGGGCTCCTCTTCATGCTCAACCTGGTGAACTTCCTTGCGGCCTGGGCAATCCTCGACCTCACCCGCCGCAAAAACCCGGTAAAACGTCTGGCCGCGCTCATCTTTGCCCTCGTGTTTATGGTGGGATACGGGTCCTACAGGCTGGACCAGCTTCACTCGGAGATGGACCGGGCCGGGCCGGGCCGCACGGTAAAGATCGTATCCATCCAGCCCAACCTCCCCATAGTGAGGGCCGGTGTGCCCTATTTCTTCGGGCCGGACAAAACCTACAGGGACGCGGATACCGTGCTCGCTATGGCCGCGGACGGTGTCCAAAAACACCCGGACGCGCACCTGGTGGTCTGGCCGGAGCTCCCGGGCGCGATGCCCTCCAACCCCGAGTATCACGTCTGGAAGGCGGTCCGCTCCCTGGCTGTGCGCTCGGGCATACCGTTTCTCGTCAACTGCGCGGATTACGACCCAGAAGCCCGGGGCGACTACAACAACGCGCAGATAATCACCGCGGGGGGCGGGTTCGGCCCCAGGTACCGCAAGATGATCCTCTTTCCCTTTGGCGAGTACCTGCCCTTTGAGAAGAGGCTGCCCTGGCTGAGAAAGCTCTTCCCCAACGCGCTAAACTACATTGCGGGCAAGGATACGACCCTGCTGCCCATAGCGGGCAAAGAGCGGGGCATAGCGCTGCTGTGCTACGAGGTCCTGTTCCCGGGCCTCATCCGCAAGTTCGTGGCTGCCGGCGGCGAGGTGATCGTCAATATGGTGGATGACGCGTGGTTCGGCGCGAGCGACGCGTCGGCCATCCACATGGCGCTTGCGGTCTATAGAACCGTGGAGTACCGGGTCCCCCTCGTTCGGGTCACCAACTCCGGCAACGGCGTGTTCGTCCAGCCCACGGGGGAGATTGTTCCGGGCTCCAGGACCCCCGTGTTTGAGGAGGCCGTGACCTCGTTCCCCTTGTATCTCGCGGGCAAGCGCACCGTGTACTTCCGGATCCGCGACGCGCTGCTCT
>JARFUL010000182.1 GCA_029289015.1 Syntrophobacteria bacterium
TGTTGTCCGGCAGGTAGCTAAGAAGCTCCTTGATCCTCTCGATCGCGTGCCCGTCGTTCTCGCACGCGAAATGGGCCACCCCGGACTTCTCGTTGTGGGCCATCGCGCCGCCCAGGGCCTCGAAGGTCACCTCCTCGCCCAGCACCGATTTTATGACATCGGGGCCGGTGATGAACATGTAGGAGGTGTTCTTCGACATGAACACGAAGTCGGTCATCGCGGGGGAGTAGACCGCGCCCCCCGCGCACGGGCCCATGATGGCCGATACCTGGGGAATCACGCCGGAGGCTATCGCGTTGCGGTAGAATATCTGGCCGTATGCGGCCAGGGAGTCCACCCCCTCCTGGATGCGCGCGCCGCCGGAGTCGTTGAAGCCCACCAGGGGTTTTCCCGTCTTGAGCGCCAGGTCCATGACCTTGCAGATCTTCCTGGAGTGCATCTCCCCGAGCGTGCCCGCGCGCGCGGTGAAATCCTGGGAGAACGCGAAGACCTGCCTGCCGTTCACCTTGCCGTAGCCGGTGATCACCCCGTCGGCCGGGATCTCCATCTTATCCAGCCCGAACATGATGCACCGGTGCTTCACAAAGATGTCCATCTCCCTGAAACTCCCGGGATCAAAAAGAAGATCCAGACGCTCCCGAGCGGTGAGCTTGCCCTTCTCGTGCTGCTTGGCAACAGCCTTCTCACCGCCCATCTTGCGGATCTCGGCCTCTTTTTCCTTAAGCTCCTTTATCTTGTCGGCTACTGTGGACATGATGCACCCTCTCCTTTAAATATTATATCAACGGCAAATTCTTGAGGTCTCTTCAGGCAAGTAAATCGTAGTTTCTCGCCCCGATTTGTCAAGGGGTTTGTAGCGGGCTCGCGGGGCTCCGGCCCGGCCTGCCCCTTAGCTTGGAGCCCTACGGCCCGGTCCCTTGGTCCCCGAGCACCTTCTGGTAGACACGGGACATCTCCTTCGCGATGGCTTTCCAGGAGAAGCTCCTTTGCACCATATCTCTGCCTCTGAGCCCGAGCTCCCTTCTCTTGGCCCCGTCCTTGAGCAAAGAGGCTATTTCCCGGGCCATCTCCCGGTCCTCGTCGGCCAAAATGATCCCGTCGGTGTGGTCCTCGAAACCCTCCGCGCCGCATGCCGTGGCCACCACCGGCTTGCCCATGGCCAGCGCGGTGGGGATGCGGATCTTGGACCCTGAGCCGCCCCTCATGGGCAGGACGAGGAGTTGGCTCTTCGCGATGTAGTCCCTTTCGTCCTCCACATAGCCCAAATACTCGACGTCTTTGGCCCGGTGGCGCTCCCTCAGTTCCCCCGGCAGCCCCTCACCTATGACCTGGAGCCTCGCGCGGGGATAGAGCTCTTTCACGCGCCCTAAGACCCTGGAGAGGAAGAAGTCCAGGCCGTCCACGTTGGCCTCACTCAAGTGGAACGCGCCCATGAATGTGATGAGCCCGTCAGTCTCCTCGGTCTCCCGGACCGTGTAGCGCTCCGTGTCCACGCCGTTGGCAACAACCGATACCTCGGCATCCGGCGCGAGCCCCTCAATCTGGGTCTTGTGGGCTTCGATGGAGACCACCACATGGTCGAATTCGCGCACGATCCTCCTCTCGTAGCGGCGTATCTTGGGCAGCTCCAAGCCATAGTAGAGCCCCTTGAGCCCCCTGAGGCTCGGCTGCTGCCTCCTTCTCAGCTCATGGGCCATGTAGTGCTGGATGAGGAGCCTCTTGGGTCCCTCCACAAGCCTGATGTAGTGGGCCAGGGCCAGAAACTCGCACTGCACGATGTCAAACCTTCTTCTCTCGAGGAGTGAGGAGAACTCATCCCGGAAGATGCCGGACTTGAGCACCAGGGAGTAGGGAAGGGGCGACAGCAGGTGGTGCAGGTGCTCGGACCAGGTTCTGGCGAGCTCCATGTCTACGACAATGAGCTCTTCGCACAGGGACCCGAGGTCGCCCGTGGGCTCATTGGGGCTTCCCGCGCACATTAGAGTCAGCCGGTTCGTTTCGCCCAACTGCTTGATAAGGTTGTAGATCCTTATCCTGCCCCCCGAATCCGGCGGAAAGGGCACGAATGGTGAAACGATGAGTATATTGTAACCCAAGGCTAGCCCCCTTCCCTGGCCAGGATGCGCCTGAGCGCGGCAAGGGGCGATGGGTACCATTTCCTAAAGTAGGGGGCCAGGGAGTCGAGGGTGGTTCCTGAAAGGGGCCTTCGCGTGGCGCGAAGCGGCCCGAGCCCTGCCCGCGCGCCCTCAACAAAGGCCCTCAACCCATCTCTGCCGCCCCTCAGGGACTGGTAGAGGATCCCCTGGCCTGTCCAGCTCACAATGAAACCCAGGGCCCGAAGGGGGTGCAGGTGGACCCTGACGAACCTGAAGATGTTCCTCGTGGTGTAATAGATCCTCCTCGTGGAGGTGCGGTGGGTCTGGGCCACCCGGTGGTAGGCCCTGAGCTCTCTGGCGTGGCGGCAGGTGTATCCCAGGTCGAGGATCCGGGCCGTGAGGTAGAGCTCGTTCAAATAGAGGAAGTATCCGGGGTCGAAGTACCCGGCCCTCCTCACCGCTTCCGCGCGGAGCCCCACCCCGCACCCCACGAAGGTGGGGGCCTGCCCGGACGGGTGCAGGTCATGCTCCTGGGGCCAGTCCACGAGGCCGGTGGTCCCGTTTACTATGGTGAAGGCCAGGATGCCCAGGTCGCTCTCCGCCTCGAACCTCTCCACCATGATCCCTATCGCGTCCCGCGCTAGGTGGGAGTCGTCGTCCAGGAGCACGATGTACTTCCCCGAGGCCGCGCGCATCCCCGCGTTCAACCCCTCGATGCCGAGGTTTTCGGGGAGCGCGATGAGCTTCACCCCGGGGAATTCCCGGGCCACCATCTCCCGGGAGCCGTCGGTGGAGCCGTTGTCCGCGACGATTATCTCAAGAATGGGGTAGGTGACGTCCCGGAGCTCCCCAAGGGTCCTCTTGAGCTCCTCCCGGCGCATCCAGCTCAGGACGACCACCGAGACCCCGGGGATGTTCTCTTCGCGGCTCATCTATCTCCCGTAGACATCTTCCCCGTCACCCAGGAGGAGCCTGTTTACCGCCTGGACCCCCTGCATGAACGAGTGGTCCATGTTGCCCACCTCGTACCTGAACCCGCCGAACCTGCCCCTTGAGAGTATCCCCAGGGGTTCGAGATAGTCCATTATCGCGCTAAGCCTTTCGTCCCGGTCGAGGGTGGGGACCGGGTAGGCCAGGGGAATGTCCCTTTTCGCGACGGTGACGATGTTTTGCCTGTCGCGCTTTGAGAGCAGCCCTGAGGCCAAGAGGCCGTCCACGGTCCGCTCCTCGATGGCCCGCTCCGAGGGCCCGCGGCCCGGGGAAAAGGGGATCTCGCAGAGGAAGGAGAAGAATGGCCCCCCCTCTTTGGGCACCACCGCGTCGGAATAGTTGGACAGGTGGGTGACCCGGTAGAAGGGGAAGGGGTCCTCGGGGAAATAGACCCAGTGGCGGCCCGGCGGCGGCCCGCCGCGCACCCCCACCCCCACCACGGTGCACCCGGCGGACACGAGCCCCCCGGCGGCTTTTTGGACATGGTCCGGCGCGGCCTCGATCATGGAGACGAGCCTGGGCGCGGGGATGGTGGAGACGAGCCCGTCATAGCGGGTCTCGGTGCCGTCCTCGAACCCCACTATCCCCTCTCTGGGGTCCACGGATACCGCGCGCTTCCCGGTCCTGAGCCTCGGGCCGGCCATCCCGGCGAAGGAGTCGAAGAGGAGCCCCGTGCCCCCGTCTCTGGGATAGCCGAAGATGAAGTTGGGGCCCCAGCCCTCCCCCTTGTCGTCCGCGAGCACGGACTGAAGCGCGTCCTTGAGCCCCAGAACCGAGACCCTCTCCCCGATCCAGGAGAAGGACATCTCCTCAAGGGGGTGGTCCCAGACCTTCAGGTTGTAGGGCTCCATGAAGAGCTCCACGATCCCCCTGCCGAACACGGTGTTCATCCACTCGCGGAAGTTGGCCGGAGGGGGAGCTTTCGCGTAGTTGGCCTGCGCGATCCCCAGGAGGCAGCGGAGCGCGTGCTTTGGCGGGAGGTCCTTCAGGTGGTTCTGAAAGGGGTACCTGACAAAGGTGCCGAGGATATGGATGAAGCTGTTGCGCACGTGGGTGTTCAGGCCGTCTTCCCCCAGGGCCTCCCTCAGCGCGCGGTCGTAATAGTCAAAGTGGCTGAAGTGGACGTGGCCCCCCAGGTCCCAGGTGAAGCCCTCGTCATCCGTGAAGCTGGCGGAGAGCCCCCCTGCCCTGGGCTCGGCCTCGTAGATATCCCAGTCTTCGTGGCCCAGCTCCCTGAGCCTGAACCCCGCGCCCAGGCCCGCGGGCCCCGCGCCCAAAACCACTATGCGCTTGTCGCGGCTCATCCGAGAAGCCCCCGGTAGGTCTCAACGAGCTGGTCCGTGTGCGCGTCCATGTCCAAGATGGTCCCCCTTGCGCCCCTTGAGAGCCCTGCTATGGTGTAGGGCTCCTTGATGAGCTTTGCTATTATCCCGGAGAGCTCTTCAACGCTTCCCGGGCTGAAGAGGAGCCCGTTGACCCCGTGCTTGAGGTAGTCCGTTATCCCGCCGATGCGGGAGGCCACCACCGGGAGACCCGCGGCAAGTCCTTCCATGGCCACCAGCCCCATGGTCTCCTCCCAGATGGAGGGCATGACGATCACGTCCAGCCCGTCGAGGACCCGGGCGAGCCCCTCGCGGCTGTAGCGGCCCCGGTAGTCGAGCTGGGGGAGGGACCGGGCCGTCTCCTCCATCTCGGCCCTGGCATACCCGTCACCGCCGCCGTAGATTATAAACCGGGCCTCATCCGCGCTGAAGCCCCTTGCGGCCTCCACCAGGAGGTGGCTTCCCTTGGCCGGGCCCAGGTGCCCGAGGAACCCGATGCGCACCGGCTTTTCAGGCGACCTCGGCCGGTACCCGAGCCCCGGCGGGGCCGGTAGCCCCAGGTTCATTACCCTGACGGCCTCTCCCCTGACCCCGTGGCCCGCGAATATCTCAGCCACCCTGTTTGAGACCGCGAGGATCAGGTGGGCCGAGTTCAGCGCGCTCAAATTGGTCTCTTCCCTGACGCGGAGCTTTTCTATGAGCCCGGTGAACCTGAGGTTCGCACTGTTTTTGGTGGGCTTTCCCGAGGGCCGCTGTCCCAGGGGCTCCCTCTTCAGACTCTTTACCACATCCCTCAGCCCTTTGGCCACCTTGGAGAGCGCGGAGTCCGGGGCCAGGATCCTGCGGTAGAGCCGGGAGAAAAACGACGGGCCCAGGCAGCTCACAACGCAGTTGGTCCCCCCGCCCGGCCCTGGGCAGACCTCCTCGTCCGGGGTGAAGAGGATCAGCCGGGGGCAGATGAGCCAGTAGTCGTGGAGCGTCACCACCACCTTCGCGCCCGCGGCTTTTGCCAGGGAGACAAGGGAGACCGGGCTCCTTATGAACTCGTGGAAGTGGACGATGTCTGGGGCTGTGCGGTTTAGCGCGTCCTGGAAACCCTTCTCGGTCTTCGGCTCCTTGAGGCCCGGGAGCGGGTCCTGGAGCGCGTTCCGGTAGAGGATGGGCGAGTTCATCAGGGTGTAGCGCGTATCACCCGCTTCGAGCCTCGTGGGGCCGCGGCCCCTGCCCTGGCAGAAGAGCGCGGTCTCCACGCCGCGCTCCCTGAGCCTCGGGATCAGGGAGTCGAGATAGATGGATATCCCGTTCACCGCTTCGGGAAAGGGGATGTCGCTCACCTTCATCAACTTCATGGGCTCTCCTCAAAGCCAGGGTGAAAGGGCCTGTTCAAGCCTACTGCGGGATTCGTCCCAGCTGAACTCTCTCTCTACCTTATGCCGTGCCGCGCGGGCGATTCTCTGGGCCCTGTCCCGGTCCGA